>NZ_JBEOPO010000052.1:0-32541 GCF_040310145.1 Shewanella sp. S1-49-MNA-CIBAN-0167
TAGCAAATCTCACTTCTAGTCTTGATTTATACTATAAGAATAGGCCAAAACTGACTCAGATGCATAGGCATGTTAATTAATAACCGCCTACCTATAGATATTCGTAATAATAAAGACTGGCATGATGATTTAGCTAAAGTGGCAGAAGTGCTGAACAAAAATTTAAATCAGGAATATGCCGTCGAACCAAGCGTTGCATTGAAAGTGAAACGTATCATTGATATGTCTAATGACATGCTGCATGTAATGCGTGCAGGGAACGCAAACCTTGATGAGTTTTTTGCGAGATCTCGCCAGTTGGTGGCAGGAACCTGTGTAGGCATTGGCAATTGGCAAATTGATATTGCCAGTAATCAATATGACTGGGTGATTATTGACGAGGCTGCACGTTCTATTGCCAGTGAGCTTGCTATAGCAATGCAAGTGGGTAAACGAATTCTGTTGGTTGGTGACCATAAACAGTTGCCGCCTTTGTATTCTGACCCACATAAGAAAGCACTTGCGAGAAAATTAGGACTTTCATCGAGTAATGATATTGATGAGCTAATTGAAAGTGACTTTTCGCGTGCGTTTAGCTCACATTATGGCAGCCAAATTGGCGCTAAATTATTAGTTCAATATCGTATGGCTCCGGCTATTGGTACTATGGTTTCACAGTGTTTTTATCAAGGGGAACTTGAAAACGGTGGTCGTATTATTCCTGATATTTATCAGGATTTACCCGAAGCATTATCGGCGAGTGCCACCTGGTTAGATACTTCATCGCTGGGTAAAAAAGCTCACCACCAAAATGGTTCTGGTATGAGTATTTATAACGATGCAGAAGCTGAGGCTATTGTTGAGTTGCTTCAACAAATTGATGAAAACAGTGAATTAGTGGGCTCGTTATTTGAACAAGTTAAAGACGGTGAAGCAGCTATTGGCGTTATTTGTATGTATGCAGAGCAAAAGCGTTGCTTGCGACAAAAAGTTAAAAAAGCAGGGCTGTCAGAAGCGTTACTAGCGCTGTTAAAAATAGATACCGTGGACAGTTATCAAGGTAAAGAGAACCGCATCATTATTCTTTCAATATCACGTTCTGATTTGAAACAGAGCCCTGGTTTTTTACGAATGCCGAACCGAATCAACGTGGGATTATCGCGTGCGATGGACCGACTGGTTATTGTCGGTGATAAACGAATGTGGCAAGGGAAAAACATCGGCTTACCATTTGGTCAGGTTATCAAGTATATGGAAAACCATAGTGCTGATAGTGAATATGCTTTTGTTAATGTGTCGACCACAAAATTGAAGAAGGTTAGCTAACTGTTATGGATAACACAAAAATTGAGTTTAACGAAGTGGACTACATTGTACCCGCTGAAACGTTTAGCATTGATTACTCCTATTTGAGCAAACAGGGACTGCCTTTTACTAAAGAGTTTATTATTAGGGCGCTGTATATTGCCCCATTATCTAAGCTGGAATTAGCCACATTTTTTGGATTTAATGCAAGGGAGTTGTCTGTTGCATTAGAGGATCCAATTAACAAAGGTGAAATAACCTACTTGGAGGATGGCAAGTTAACTCTCACTGCATTAGCTAAAGGGTATTTTGCCACGCTAGATGCGAAGCCCATGATTGAAAAACCTCAAGCGCGTAACTCATCAGTGACGTTCGAGCTGGTTGGATTCAATAAAGTGCAAAATCAACATGGTAGTTGGAATTCAGCGCTTAGACTTGATGTTAATCATGAGATCCAAAGTTTAAGTGAACAACATGCGATGAAGATGTTTAAAAAGCATTTTCAACGCTTAGTTGAATCCGGTGATTTAGGTAAGATTAATACACATGATGGTGCGTTACCAAGCCTGTATACCGTTGATAATGTGACTCGAAAGAAAACGATTGCCCATAGAGTTAGACGTAAATTTGAGATTGATTTTGATAGTCGAGTTATGCCTTTTTATGTCGACAAGCTTTATGAAAACGATGAAGCGATTAGTAATGCTATTTTGCAGGCTACTGATAATCATAGATTAGAGCATAACCTGGATGAGATTAAATTGGCTTGGGATGCTTTTCAGGACATGTCGGTAGCTCGCTTTGTAAAACATGATGCGATTGATTTTAGGGGCATGATTGCTGAAATGGGCAGCGGCTTTACCAACAAGCCTTATGAATTGCTTATTGGGCCACTGTATGGCAACCGAGCCTTGAACAAAGTTGAGCAAATATTAAAAAAACTAAAGCCAACGAAACAACAAAGTAAACCTAAAAGGTTGATGTGGATAGCTGCCAACACACGCTATTGGGGCTTAAGTGAAGGGTTTACTAAGACTATAGACAGCTTGCGTAGTTATCAGAGCAACAGTAAAGGCTCTAACTACAAGCTGACATTGTTTTTACCTACTGATGACCATTCCAAAACCAAAGACCAAGTTGCCAAAGAGTGGAAGCAAAAAATACCCAATCTTGAATCTTGTGAAGGGATAAGAAATGGACTGTTTGATGGCAATGTAGAAGTATTGCTTTTGGATAATGAGTTTGCAGCCGTTTGTTATCATATGGCTATGCCTGATATCAGTCCTGTTCATGTGCCTATGGGCTATATCACCAGAGATAAGAGTTTAATTAAACGGGTATCTGATGTTGTAGACGACTTTTTAGAAGGGTCGGTTGCTTATGGTAAACCGAACTTGATCGGTTCTTTATAACTAACTGGTGCAGAGACTTACTATGAAATTTACAGAAGCGAAGTTAGAAGAGGCCATTATTGAGCTGTTGGGTGAGCAAGGTTACCCATATGTGCGAGGCTGTGACATTGAACGCGATAATACCGACGTGTTAATTAAAGCTGATTTGAGCCAGTATCTCGCTAAAAAGTATGCTGGAGATAATATTACGCCGGGTGAAATTGATTTGATTATTAAGCAAATTGAATCGTTGCCCGCCAGTGATTTATACGACAGTAACAAAACCTTCTGTAAATGGTTAAGTGATGGCTTTTTGCTAAAAAGAGAGCCATGTGCGAATGCTCAACAAGCATCGCAAAAGGATCTCTACATCCAGCTAGTTGACTACAGTAATGTGGTTGAGTCTATTTTGCCGAATTTAGTCGCGACTCACCAACAGGATCAGCAACTAGCCTTAGTCGCCGAACGAGCCCGCCTTTATGCTGCCCAAGAGAGCAGTGACACCAATATCTATAAAATCGTCAATCAGCTTGAGATAGAGGGCATTGATGGTGAAAAGCGTATTCCTGATGGTATTTTGTATATCAATGGTCTACCTGTGGTGGTGTTTGAGTTTAAGAGTGCCATTCGTGAAGAAGAGGCGTCGATACACCATGCTTATGTTCAATTAAACACTCGTTACCGTCGTGATATTCCTTCATTGTTTGTATACAACTCCTTTTGCGTTATCAGTGATGGCGTTAACAATAAAATGGGAGGATTGTATTCTCCATATGAGTTTTTCTATGCCTGGCGTAAAGTCACGGGTAACGAGTCAATCGAAAAAGATGGCATTAACTCGTTGCACACCATGTTACAGGGCTTGTTCAATAAAGCCCGTTTGCGTGATGTTATCCGTAACTTTGTATTTTTCCCTGATACCTCAAAAAACGACGTAAAAATTGTATGTCGTTATCCGCAATATTATGCGGCCCGCAAGCTCTATCAAAATATTAAACTCAGTAGAAAGCCAGAAGGCGATGGTAAAGGTGGTACTTACTTTGGTGCTACGGGTTGCGGTAAGAGTTTTACCATGCAGTTTTTGTCACGTTTATTGATGAAAAGTGTTGATTTTGAAAGCCCAACCATCATTTTAATTACCGATAGAACCGATCTTGATGATCAGTTATCGCAACAATTTACCAATGCCAAAACGTTTATTGGTGACCAAACAGTAGTGACGGTTGAAAGTCGTCAACATTTACGTGAGATGCTTCAAGGCCGCAATAGTGGTGGTGTTTTTTTAACGACAATCCACAAATTTACTGAAGACACTAAGGTGTTGACCGACCGCAATAACGTGATTTGTATTTCTGATGAAGCGCATCGCAGCCAAACAAACCTGGATCAGAAGTTAACCGTCATTGAAACAGGCCCTAATGCTGGCGTAAAGAAAACCTATGGCTTTGCAAAATACTTACATGACTCTTTGCCTAATGCGACCTATGTTGGTTTTACTGGTACGCCAGTTGACGCCACATTAGATGTATTTGGCCCGGTTGTTGACAGCTATACCATGACTGAGTCTGTTAAAGATGAAATTACGGTGCGTATTGTTTATGAAGGCCGAGCAGCAAAAGTTGTGCTGAACAATGCCAAGCTAGATGAAATAGAAGCCTACTATCAAAAATGTGAAGATAATGGCAGTAACGAACATCAGATAGAAGAAAGTAAGAAAGCATCTGCCAATATGACGGCAATTCTTGGTGATCCTGACCGTATTCATGCACTTGCTAGAGATTTTGTCATTCATTATGACAACCGTGTAAGTGAAGGGGCTACTCTTAATGGTAAAGCCATCTTTGTCAGTAGTGCGCGTGAAATTGCTTATTTATTTTATCAAGAATTAACACAGTTAAGACCCCAATGGTTTGAGGTACTGGAATGTGATGTGAGAACGACTCTCACAGAACAAGAACGTAAAAAAATTAAACCGATAGAACGGGTTAAGATGGTGATGACTCGCGGTAAAGATGATCCTAAAGCGATGTGGGATTTACTTGGCACGAAAGAATACCGAAAAGACTTAGACCGCCAATTTAAAAATGATAAATCAAACTTCAAAATTGCGATCGTGGTGGATATGTGGCTAACCGGTTTTGATGTGCCTTCTTTAGATACAATTTACATAGATAAGCCTGTGCAACGGCACAATCTTATCCAAACCATTTCACGGGTTAACCGCAAGTTTGAAGGCAAAGACAAAGGCTTAGTGGTTGATTATATCGGCATCAAAACTCAGATGAATAAAGCGTTAGCGCAGTATTCTAAGACGGATGTCAGTAACTTTGAAGATATTGCTCAATCGGTCATTGTGGTAAAAGACCACTTAGATTTATTAGGCAAAATGCTGCATACGTTTGACGACGCACCTTACTTTTCAGGCATGGCTGTCGCTCAACTAAACTGTTTGAATAACGCCGCTGAATTTGTGCTCCAAACTCAAAAATTAGAACACCGTTTTATGGCGCTAGTGAAACGTTTGAAGACTGCTTACGACGTTTGCTGCGGCAGTGAGAAGTTGGTAGAAAAAGAACGTGATTATATTCACTTCTATTTAGCGGTTAGATCAATTGTATACAAGCTTACTAAAGGTGAAGCACCTGACACGGCACAAATGAATACTAAAGTGCGGCAGATGATTTCTGAGGCGCTTAAAAGTGATGGTGTTGAAGAAATTTTCAAGCTGGGTCAGGGCGCTGATGGCGTTGATATTTTTGATGATGATTACTTAGCTAAAATCGATAAAATTAAATTACCGAATACTAAAATAAAGCTTTTACAACAATTGCTAGCAAAGGCGATTGGTGAGTTTAAGCAAGTTAACAAAATGAAAGCTATCGATTTTTCACAACGCTTTAAGTCATTGGTTGAAAAGTACAATGAGCGCAAAGAAGAAGACGTGCTTGTAAGCGATGTGTTAGAGGACTTCTCGGACGAAATCATTTCCATGTTCCAAGACCTTAAGATTGAAATGGGTTCGTTTGAGGACATGGGCATTAACCTCGAAGAGAAAGCCTTTTATGACATTTTACTCTCGCTAGCCGTTAAGTACGATTTTGAGTATCCAGAAGACCGCTTACTCGAACTTGCCCGTGCAGTTAAAGAAGTCGTGGACGATAAAGCAAAATACACAGACTGGAACCAGCGCGATGATATTAAGGCCGAGTTAAAGGTTGACCTCATCATGCTACTCGCCAAGTTTGGCTACCCGCCAGTGAGCCGAGATGAAGTCTACAAAGAGATTTTTGAGCAAGCTGAGAATTTCAAGAAGAATAGGGCTGCTTAGTGTGGAGCGTTTGAGGCCAAACCTTAAATGAAAGTAAGTGTATTTTATTTACACCTGAATTAGTTACAGTCTCTTTTGTTGTGTTTTTGTTTGTCAGCCATTGTTACCAATCAAATCTTTATGTTCTGGTATTTTTGTTAATTTCTCTATTGCATCAACGAAAGCCCGTTTTGTGATCGCGTTTCCATTTCTATCTAACACCTGGCCTTGTCCAGATATCGACAATCCATGTTCTTTTTGATTTGATTCGCTAATAAAGTCTGATAAAGCCCTAATTTCAATAGAGTTGAGCTCTATATCAAGATTGTTACTTATGGGGTTACCATGCATATCACTTGAGGTCGGAGCGTTAAGAGCTAATTGCTGTTGCTTAACTTGGTTTTTGAGTAGTTTGTTTTCAGCCAACAAGTCCATCATTTGTATTCTTAGTCGATGGTCTTCGATACTTGCAATTAACTGTTCTGCACCATTTGGGCCCAATTTAGCAATTTGCTTTGCTTGATATGCTGATTCGTAAGCACTAATAAGTGTTCGGTAAGCTTTAGCTGGCTTAGTATCATTTCTGATGGTTTGTTCTTTAGGCCCGTCGATAGCCTGCGATAACCGGCCAATTTCAGCGATAGTGAATATTATTCTTTTCGCTTTAACTTGGTTATCACAGACTTTTTTTATCACTTCCAAACTCTTGCTCGTGCGGTGAGAGCATTCCAATAATAGACTTTCAAATGTGCTGTTGATAATTTCTTGTCTTATATCATTCGACATCTTTGTTTCCTATTGTGTTGTGATTATTTTTTGAAGCAATTTGATTTCTGTGTCCATTTTCTATTAGGCATTCAAGCTCAATCGAAGTGTCGCTGTATGGAGCTATACCAAGGTCTTCCAATTTTATATATGAATCCTTGTCCATCAACTCTGTTACTCGCTCAAAGCTGCCTAAACGTGCTAATAAAAGATTGGTCACTTGATTGCCTACTGCAACCTGTTGTTTCTCTGTGAGGGCAAACATTCCGGGAGAAAAACCATTCTTTCGAGCAAAAAGGTCAAGCAGTTGAGAGCGACTCATGGCGGCTGTCTTAGGCCGCGCTGATTGATAATACGATGCGCTCTGACAGACCATATCGAATTGACTATAATTACTCTCTTCTTCAAGAGATAAGGTTAATTCAGGTTGCGACAGTCGGGTAATTAGGCTGGTTGACTTATTACCCGAAGATGAATCGTTCAGCAGTTCAATTGAGTTTATTGCGAAACGTACCGCCATTATCATATCTGTTGCCAGTCCGTCAAAGCGGGTGGCCTCACTCTGGTAATGTGACTCAGAAAGCTTCAACTTACTAGCGTCTTTAAAGTGCTCCCCAGCCTTCATTGCTTGGTATTCCATATCCTCTAAAATTTCGATTTCTTGACGCATTTCTTCCATTCTCAATGATGCTGCTTTACATTCCAAACTTATTTCGTTTGATAGCATCTGTAGTCCACCTAAAAAGGCCGGTCCTGTTTGGAAGAAACGACACCGCAAGCAGTTTTCTGTGCCAAGATAACCGGCTTCTACTGGGCGGTTGGTATTTCGTGATGATAATGGTGAACTCCCTTCAGTGGAAAGTGAACTCCCTTCATTGCAGAGTGTTCGGCCAACCGGGCATAAGCCAAAGTCCATTATGGAATATAATGCTGCTGGTATCTCGCATCCCTTTGTTTTGACCTTTCCTTGACTGTCGATTAACTCTGAGCTTAATTCATCCATCCTTTGTTGGCGAATCATCTGCTCGATTCGTTTAACTTGGTTCATTATGATTCTACCCTCGGATTGCATCAATTCATCCCGGATAGTCTCAGCTTCAACCTTTATGTAGTAAATAGTCATAACAAGTGATGAATGACCTACCAATTTTTGGATAATTTCGGGAGCAATCTTAGCGTCTCGAATGTATGCAGTGATAAGCGACACCCGCATGCAGTGAAGTGTAAAAAGGGGCTGTATATTGGAGATCGCTTTTGCTCTTTTTCTACCGTCAACGATTATTGCTGGGCTTCTACCTTTTAAAGTTGTTAAAGGTAACTCTTTATCTTCAATTAAGCTTAAGACGGCTGCAAATGTATTCGCAAGCTGAGATTGTTTTATAGGGCTTTGTCCGTCACCATCACAAGGATTACGGAATAGAAAGCAAGTGCGCCCTTGATATCCAAATTTGAGAAGCTCATTTTGATTCGAACTTTTACTTGTTTTAGCTTTGTACCAGTGAATTGGTGCTTTAATTGGATTGTATTTAGTTTGCCAATCACGTAATTGCAACAAAAAAGGTAACAATCGATCGTCAATGTAGGGTACGTCATAACCCGAGTATGCGTTATGAGCAGTTTTGTTGGTGTTAATGTGGAGATGAACTGAAGATGTTTTGTTGTTGAAGTCCGATGGTTTCAATAAGCCTTGATGATGTTTTTCTGGTACTCGATAGTCCGCAAGTAGCGTATTTTCCTGCCATATATACTGTCCATTTTTATTTACTAATTTGAATTTGTCGGCTTCACCGCTGTCAGACCATACAATCTGTGAACCACGAAACGGTGTATACAGTTGAAACAAGGTCGCGACTATTTTCACGGGTGACCATATGAGGAACCCTTTGTTAATATCAAACTTCCAAATGCAGTTAGGGTCGGACTTGTCGATTGTTCTTTCATCCACTTCGAACCACTCTGTAAATGTGTCAAAATAATCAAGTCCATGCTTTGTTATGTGATGATAGATATCACCAAGATTTTGAGTCTTGTTTGTTGCTATAAAATTTCTTCCATTTTGAATGTACTTGAAAGGCAACGCCCTTTTGTTAGTCTCGTTAAGTGAGAGATTGATATATTCAACAGGTAAATTAGTGAATTTAATGGGCATACGATACCCTTCGATATACACCACTTCTCCATCTTCACTGATATGTGCGCATTTCTGCTCTAGAACAAACTCAAAAAAAAGTTGAAGTATATTTAGAGTTGCTAATTGTCTGCTGCTCTTAGCCAGAGTGTTGAACCAATCTGTGGGGTCGATAAGCTCACTTTCCTCTGAGCACTGCTTTTCGACACACGGATTTAATTCTTCTTTGAAGTAAAGAAAAAATGACTTAATCACACCGTAGCGTTTAAGGTTATTCTTGCTTATTGAACAATGTTTATCTGCTAATTCAACCCATTCATCAAAAGCATCACTATCAAATACAGAACAAATTGAGGGTTTATATGATATGTCATTAAGTCGAGATACTGTTTTAATTTGGCTTGGTTTAAGTGGTAGCTCGGGAGTATTGGTTGCGTGCTGCTCGTATTGTTGTGCGGTTTGTATCTTGTGTTTTTGGCAGTACGCCTTTGCTTCTTTTTTATTAAAAATTTTTGACTTATCGAATGATAAAAAATGAGGAAAACTTTCAAAACCGTATCGGTGAACAGGATCTTTGGGTAATGAGCCGTAGAGTTTTTGTAGCTCTTTGTATTCTGAAAGGCTTGCTAGGTTAGGTTTTATCTTGTGAATAAGTTGAATAGCATCGAGAGGGTTTAGATATTCAACCCCCACTAGGCTCTGAAAGTCATAAAATCCTTCAATCAGTGGAAGACGGTCAGAATGACTCGGTACTTTTCGTTCTTTTTTTGAATATTGATTCCATTCGAATACATTAGTTGGCTTTGGATCTAGGGTATCAGTCCACGATTTTAATTCGGCATAATTAAAATACTTAATAGCCAAGAAGTATGCCAGCCCGGTCTCTTTGGGAATATTGTAGTAAAGTGTTGGTTGGGAGGGTAAGCGGGGGTCTTGTTTGTGAACTTTTTTGTATTCTTTAACCGTTCGAGGAATAGGGACCAGTCGCTGCACTGCCGCCATAGCTTCTTCTTCGGTTTCATATAGAACGATATCATCATTACCTAAAAAGTCATACCAACTCACCCAACCTTTATCATTAAACTTCCTATCAGGATTGGATGTTAAACGAGGGTTTTGCTTGAAATTATTTTTGTAATCTTTAAGCATTTTCGGTACAGGGTTAAGTTTTTGAATAGCATCTCTATACTCCTGTAATGTAGTATATTTTTTTACAGTATCTAAAAAATCCCCCCAATCCGACCATCCATTATTTTTAAACAGTATTTCTGGATTGTGGGATAGTCTTGGGTCTTGTCTATGAAATTTTGTATATTCTCGCATCGTTGAAGGAACTGGGTTAAGTTTTTGAACTGCATCCTTATGTTCTTGCAATGTTTGATATTGCGGGGGCATCCCTAAAAAGTCTGGCCAACCCAACCAGCCGTTACCTAACCAACTTTGGTAAGGGTAGCGTTGTAAGCGAGGGTCTTGTTTGTAAACTTTTAAGTAATCTTGAACCTTTCTTGGAATTGGATTAAGTTTTTGAACTGCTTCCTTTTGCTCTTGTAATGTTTGATATTTTTGGATAACACTTAAAAACCCCCCCCAACCCATCCAACCTTTATCTTTAAACTTTATATCTGGTTGGCTGCATAACCTCTTGTCTTGTTTGTAAAACTTTACGTATTCACTAACATTTGTAGGAATCGGAGTAAGTTGCTGCACTGCATCTTTATGCTCTTGAAATGTTTGGTATTTTTTGGGGGTACAAAGAAAGTCAAACCAATCCAACCACCCATTATCTTTAAACTTTCTGTCAGGGTGGCGAATTAACATTGATTGTTGTTTGTAAACTTTTACGTATTCTGGAATTGTTGTAGGAATAGGATTAAGTTTTTGAACAGCTGCTTTATAATCTTCCAATGTTAGATTTTTGCGATCTCTATCAAGAAAATCAGCCCAACCCTGCCAGCCTTTATTTTTAAATGTTGTATGTGGATAACGAGCTAACCTTGTGTCTTGTATGTAAACCTTTGCGTATTCAGGTGCCGTTGTTGGAATCGGAGTAAGCATTTGAATTGCATCTATGTGCTCTTGCAATGTTTGATATTTAAGTTCAACACAGAAAAAATCACGCCAACCCAACCAGCCTTTATCTCTAAACTTCCGGTCTGGATTCCGGCATAACCTTGTGTCTTGTTTGTACACCTTTACGTATTCTGGAATGGTTTTAGGAATAGGATTAAGTTGTTTAACTGCGTCCTTATACTCCTGAAATGTTGGGTATTTATTCATGATAGATCTCCAGTCAAGTCCGGTAATGATAGCGGTACGTTGTTTTCAAGAGTTTTAATACCAGCTTTTAGCGCTTCCGACACCTTAAACAGCTGTGGGTCCGTGTAAGCTCGTTGGCTTTCAAGTGAACTGTGGTGCATACAAATTTTAATTGTTAAAGGATCAATTTTAGCATCGGCCAAACGTTGTCCATAGCTATGACGATGGCAATGCGGAGTCCCTCCATATTCTAATTTCGGTACCATGCCAATTTTCATTACAGCTCTATTGTGGGCCTGAATAAATGTGCGAAGCTTTAGTGGATCACCGTTTTTATCAGTGAACAAAAAAGGATGATATCGACCCGGTAGCGGCTCAACTCTGGTCTCTAAATATAGGCGGAACAACTTAAAAAAGTAGTCCTGCAACTCAGGGTAGCCAAAGAGGAAAACATGAAAATATTTACCTGTATTATTGACCGTAGGACTCTTCCATCCAGAATGAAGACCACCTCGAGCAGTGAGGCGATCTAACATTCCAAATTCGCGTGCGAGATATTCTTTTCTCGATAAGTTAGTTTTCTTAAATTTCAACCTAGCATGCTCAGGAGCAAGCCCCTCTAACGGGTGGTATACTCTGATTTGTTGCCCGCCATTATTAGGGATTATGTCATCCGTATACAAATGAAAAACTTCTGATTCACGAAGTCCACCCAAATGCATTAGCAACGTAATGAGTATGTAATCTACACGATACCTCTCTTCAAAAGGAGCATCATGGTTTGCCGACTTTCGCTTTAAACCATCTAACAATAAATCGATTAACTTATCTTCACTAAATGACTTCTTCTGTACAATGTTACTCGTTGCGAGTTGCTTAACTCTTGTATTTCTCGAATATTTGATGGTGTCTGCTCGATGAACACCTGAATAGGTGTGTTTCAAAAAAGCATTATTTATTTTATGGTTATATGCGGCCAGGTTGAGCACTTTTTCAGCTGGCGTTGCCTTCCTCAAAGGATTTAATAATTGGGATTCATTTTCAGATTCATTGTAAAGCCAGTCGCTAAAGCAAGTGATTTTCTGAATAATTCGGCTGGATTGGTCCGCAGAACGGGGCCGCCAGTGTAAACCGCTAGGATCGTGCCTATTCTCATCAACTGTTCCAAACTGAATTCTGTATGCAAAGTTCTCGAACATATCTTTTGCATTCTTGAAGTGGTCTTTGTGTGCAAGATAATAATCCAGTAATAATCTCATGGCCTGAATAAATAAGCGTTCCCACGAAATTGATGACTTGCCGTTGATTTTTTTTTGTGCCAAATACTTCACTGCTGGAAATAGCACATTACCATCTGAAAATATTGCCGTGACTCTGATCGTTCCGGCCTTGTCATGTTTAACTTCGTATGGTCTGGTACAACTGAATTGATAGTATCCATCTGACACAAAATCCTCCAAAGAGTACATAGGTATAATTATTTATGTGATACTTATGAAGTTAAGGTAAAAAAAAGCAGATGTCAAGTTGAGAACGGTATTAAAAGGTATGTTTTTCTTTATGTAATACGTGAATACCATCGTAAATTTTACCCATAAATTTTTTCTCGCCCCACACACCAAAACCGTCAGCAACGGCATGGTCTTCATCACTTAACAAAGCAAAATTGAGTTGTTGTTTGTCTGAAAACTTGGCCAGTTTAGCCACAGGATCAGGGCTAATGCCCAATACTGTTACGTTTAAGCCATCAAGTTGTGCTTTGATATCGCGCAGGCCTTGTGCTTGCACTGTGCATCCGGGAGTCGATGCCTTAGGGTAGAAGTACACCAACACAGGACCTTTCGTTAATACTTCCTTTAACGATATGGTTTCACCTGCTTGGTTATTAAGACTAAATTGTGGTGCGTTATCACCGACCTGTAATGTATTCATCAGTTGTCCTTAATATTTAAGATGCGATTTCTGCTCAAAAAGCCCTGAGAAGTTCACGTTAATCGCATCAATATGGATTGTATTACCGTGGTTAAACATTTTTAACTATTATGGCGCCGCAATACCTTGCATACGTTTAATGGTGCACTCTAATGACAAAGATTCAGCCAGTTCATGAATACCTTGTTCAAGCTTCAATAGATTGACTTTATCGGGGATATTGATAGCGAGTAGAATCGACTGAGTTTTAAGATTGTTATTATCTTCAGCGTGGGAGCGGACTGCACCTAAATCGAGGCCTCTTTCAGCCAAGAAATGGGTAATGCTCTTCATGGTTCCGCGTAGATCTTCACCATTAAAAATAACTTCAATACGAGAGACAAAGTTTTTGGGCGTATGTTTGGATGTTCGCTTCATTACCGTCATGAGTTCAAGTTCAACACTCAACACGGGTAATAAGCTTTCGATTTTTGTCATCGCTGACCAAGATCCTGATATCATCATAATTAAGGTAAATTCATTACCAAATAATGCCATACGACTGTCGACTATATCGCAATCACAATCACTTGCTAAACGCGCTAAACGACTCACTAATCCAGGACGGTCTGCGCCCATTGCCGTAACGACCAGATAATTGGTCATGGATTTTCCTCACTTTTTGATATCTTAGAGCGAAAACTTATGCCAAAGCATGTAAGTTTTGGTGCGGGTGTTAATACTATCATTTTTCACTAAAACACCTCAATATACTAACCTATATCACTCACATAAATGTGATTATTTTTTAGCGCTATGGCTTCAAAGATGCTAGGTTACTGTGCAATAAATAGTATAAATAACTTATTTCAGATTCTGGTTACCGTAGAGCTTGTCATTAGTGGTTGGCATCAGTAACATAGCGAATCCTGAAACCGTGGGGAAGATAGATGATAAACGGAAGCATCGTAGCCTTAATCACACCAATGAATAGTGATGGCACAGTAGATTATGCAAGTCTTGAACGACTTGTTGAGTTTCATATTGAACAAGGTACTGATGCCATTGTCGCGGTCGGTACTACAGGCGAATCAGCAACTTTGCCTATGACAGAGCATGTGGCTGTTGTTACCCAAACGGTTAAGTTTGCATCAGGTCGTCTGCCTGTTATTGGTGGTAATGGCGCCAATGCCACTGCAGAAGCAATAGAATTAACCAAAGCAATGCAAAAATCAGGTGTTGTCGCCATGCTTGGCGTGACCCCTTATTACAATAAGCCTTCGCCAAAGGGGCTCATTGCCCATTATAAGGCGGTTGCTGCAAGTACTGACATTTCGCAAATTCTTTATAATGTACCAGGTCGTACCGCTGTTGATATGAAACCCGAAACCGTGGCGGAATTATCAAAGGTGAGTAATATTATTGGTGTAAAAGAGGCTACTGGCGATTTAAGCCGGGTCTCACGTTTGCGCGAATTGTGTGGTGATGAGTTTTTACTTTACAGCGGTGATGATGCCACAGCACGCGAGTTTTTATTGCTGGGTGGTAATGGCGTTATTTCCGTAGCGAATAATATTGTTCCACATGCGTTTAAAGCCATGTGTGATGCCGCATTATCTAAAAATGCTCAATTAGCTGCCACCATTGATCAACCATTGATGGGCATATATCGCTCTTTATTTTGTGAAGCCAACCCAATCCCAGTAAAATGGGCTGTTCATAGAATGGGTTTGATAGCTGATGGTCATATTCGTTTACCTTTAACTGAACTTTCTGAGCAGTTTCATGGTCTGTTAATAGAAACAATGAAACAAGCTCATATCGAGGTAAAATAAATTCATGTTAAAGAAAGTCACTCCGTTACTCCTTGTTGCAGCTATTACAGCTTGCAGTACACCATTAGATCGCCGTCAGGCAAATGGTGATGATGATTTCGTCAATGCTGAAACTACGCCATTATTGACGATCCCACAGGGCTTGAATACGCCTACTTACAGCAAAGAATATGATATTCCCGCTGTGGGCAATAAAGTAAACAAGCAACTTGTGGGTAAAAATCTTGATATTCGTGCACCATTGCAAGTATTACCAATGGCTGAAGGCACACACATCGAAGAAAGCAATGATAATATTCGAGTGGTGATTGAATCGATTGAAAGTACCACTGATTTAAATCAAGAAATATTTGATGTGATTAATGGTTATCTAGCCAAAAACAATATTGCTGTGCGTAGTGAAGATATGGCTGCAGGCTTTATTGAAACTGATTGGATTGAAAATGATGAAGTCATTGAATCTAATTGGTGGAGCAGTGACAAAGTGTATCAACTTCGTCAACGCTATCGTTATCAAGTAGAGGTGAAATCTCACGGTCGTTCAGGCTCTGTCGCAATTGATTTAATTGAACATCAAGAATTTTACGATGATAAAGATCAAAAGATTTTATTAAATGGTGAAGACAAGCGTCGTTATACCACTGATATGCTAAATAATGCCATTGCTTATATGAGTATTAAACGTGATCAAGCTATCCGTGCTGCACGGATTGAGCAAAGTCTTGGTATTAAAGTTGATTTAGTGACGAATGCCAGCGAATCTGCTTATTGGTTAGCTGATGCAAGTTACAAATCGGTTTGGGATCGCTTACGGTTAGTGTTACCGGAAATGGGTTTTGATGTTGTTGATATGGATAACAGCAAAGGCTTGTTTTACATTAATTTAGAAGAAAGCGGCGGTTTCTGGAGCTCTTTATGGAGTGAAGAAAAGTTGTCATTGAAAAAAGGCAATTATCGTCTACTGCTTAAAGAAACCGAAGATGTTAATCAAACTAAAATATTGCTGCGTGATGTAGAAGACAAACCATTACCTGATGAGTCTATTACAGAAGTGTACAACATTATCTCAGACTTAATGCAAGAAGACCGTAAAATTCGTTAAGCGTTACGGTTAACGACTTTATCCTAAAAGAGACGCTTCGAGCGTCTCTTTTGCTTTGCCGGCTATACAGTTTTAATATTCATTTTATTCAATGGGTCGTTAGTCTGCACATATTAATGTCTTCAGTTCAATCCATATAGACACGATAACGCGAGCTCCTTTTTTAAATAATCCCCCAGAAAAGCTTAACTCTCGCAGAATGAACCGAGACTTAAAGTGATGCTATAAACGATTTGTCACAGCATGTGTCGACAATCAGACCTCTATATTGGATTAATATTCACATAATGCGTAAAAAGCAAAAAATATGCATTATTATTGCTTTAAAAGCACAATATAGTGCATATAATTTCGATGTGAACCTTTTGCTTGATATGTTCGTGGTTTGTAAATGAAAGTAAAACAACTTGATGTAGTTTTATTGCTAAGTACAATCATACAAGTTAAAAATCATATATATAATTCATTTAACCTTCGATGGTTACGGACCTGAAATGAAAAAGATAATTGTACTGATCGCCATAGTGTTGGCTGCGCTGTCGGCTTACTATTTAATGTTTCCTCAAGAGGCCGTCATTCAACGTCCGAGACCTATACCTAATGTGGTTGTAGCTAACGTGGCGATTATGCCTATTCGTGATGAAGTAGAAGCTTTAGGTACAGGAAAAGCGTATGAATCGATCATAGTGACATCAAAAATCACTGAAATTGTAACCAATATTAATTTTAAAGATGGTGATTTGGTCGAAAAAGGTACGCTATTAGTGCAATTGAGAAATGACGAACATAAAGCCAAAGTGGCCGTCACTGAAATCAAATTAATTGAAAATCTACGTGAATTGGATCGTATCCGTTCATTGGTCACCAGCAAAACCATCGCAGAATTAGAACGAGACCGGTTACAAAGTTTAATCGATACCACTCGTGCGGAAGTCGAGCAAGCAAAAGCGGCACTCAATGATCGCACTATTAAAGCGCCATTTGCAGGTAAATTAGGCTTACGCCAAGTGAGTGTCGGCAGTTTGGTTACCCCTGGTGAGCAAATCAGTACGTTAGATGATGTGAGTAAAATCAAATTAGACTTTTCAGTGCCAGAACGTTTTATCCAAGAATTACAACCAGGTAAATTAGTGGAAGCCAGAGCCGTTGCTTATCCAGACCAGATATTCAAAGGCGTTGTGACCTCGATTGACAGCAGGGTTAACCCTGAAACCCGAGCGGTAGTCGTGCGTGCGGTAATGCCTAATGATGATTATAAGTTACTGCCCGGCATGCTAATGAAAGTCCGTCTTATTAAGCAAAGTCGTGAAGCATTATTGTTACCAGAAGCCGCTATTATTCCTATTCAAAACAAACATTATGTGTATGTGGTTAATGCAGAAAATAAAGTTGAACAGCAACAAGTTACCTTAGGCACCCGGACGCGAGGTTGGGTTGAAATAACCAAAGGGCTTAAGGTTGATCAGCAAGTGATTATTCGCGGTATTTTAAAAGTTCGACCTGGAGATAAGGTTCAAGTTCAACAAGCTGAAAACTTCAATTTTGCTCTTATTGAAGCAATGGAGAAGTCGGCATGATCTTAACTGACTTATCGGTTAAAAGACCGGTTTTTGCATCTGTTATTAGTATCTTACTGATTGTATTAGGTTTAGTATCATTCGGTAAATTACCCTTGCGGGAGTACCCAAATATTGATCCGCCGATTGTGTCGGTCGAGACCAGTTATCGTGGCGCCAGTGCTTCTGTCGTCGAGAGTCGAATTACCCAACTTATCGAAGACAAGATCAGTGGTGTAGAAGGGATACGTCATATTAGTTCTTCCAGTAGTGATGGCCGTTCAAATGTCACTATTGAGTTTGATATTAATCGAGATATTGAGGCTGCGACCAATGATGTGCGCGACCGCATCTCTGGTTTATTAGAGCAGCTTCCAGAAGAAGCCGATGCGCCATCCATTTACAAAGCCAACGGCAGCGACGAAGTGATTATGTGGCTGAATTTAGTGTCCGATCAAATGGATATCTTGCAGCTTACGGATTATGCCAATCGTTATTTAGTCGATCGTTTTGCCGTAATTGATGGGGTGTCGACATTACGTTTAGGTGGCGGCAAGGTGTATGCCTTGCGAATTTGGATTGACCGTCAAGCGTTAGCTTCGCGCAATCTAACCGTCTCTGATGTTGAAGATGCGTTACGCTCTGAAAATGTTGAATTGCCAGCCGGGTCAATCGAATCGAAAGATCGTCACTTTACGGTGCGCCTAGACAGGGTATTTAAAACGGCGAATGACTTTTCTAACTTAGTGATCAAGCAAGGTGAGGACGGTTATTTAATTAAATTAAGTGATGTCGCCAAAGTAGAAATTGGTTCCGAGGAAGAGCGTATTATCTTCCGAGGCAACAAAGAGGCGATGATTGGCTTAGGCGTCAGTAAACAATCTACGGCTAATACCCTGGACGTCGCGCGCGCGGCGAATATCTTGGTAGACAAGCTTAACCCAACATTGCCAGCCGGCATGAAGATTAAACGATCATATGACAGCTCAGTGTTTATTGAAGCCTCTATTGCTGAGGTTTATAAAACACTGTTTATTGCCATGGTGTTAGTTATTATCGTTATTTACTTGTTTTTAGGTTCCGTGCGAGCGATGTTAATTCCAGCCATCACTGTGCCCGTATCTTTAATGGGGACCTTTATAGTGCTATATGCACTAGGGTATACCATCAACTTACTGACATTGTTGGCGATGATCCTCGCCATTGGCATGGTGGTCGATGATGCCATTGTGATGCTCGAAAATATTCATCGACGTATTGAAGAAGGCGATTCACCGTTAAAAGCAGCCTTCTTAGGCGCGCGTGAAGTGGCATTTGCCGTGGTGGCAACAACCTTGGTACTTGTTGCTGTGTTTATGCCGATCACCTTCTTAGAGGGTGATTTAGGCAAGCTGTTTAAAGAGTTTGCGGTCACCATGAGCGCGGCAGTGATTTTTTCCAGTATTGTGGCGTTAACGTTAAGCCCGATGATGTGCTCAAAATTATTAAAACCCGCAAACCAAGACCCGTGGTTAGTTAAACAAGTCGATAAGATGATGAGTAAGCTATCAAGTTGGTATTTGATAAGTTTACAAGCGGGCATGAAAAAACCGATTTTAGTGTCATTAATTGTACTGTTCTCGTTTGCATTAAGTGGGTTTTTATTGAATAAAATCCCCCAAGAATTTGCCCCACAAGAAGACCGGGGTTCTATGTTTTTAATTGTTAATGGTCCTCAAGGCGCAAGCTTTGAATACATTGAAAAATACATGGATGAAGTCGAAGGTCGGTTAATGCCACTGGTTGAAAGCGGCGAAATTAAGCGCTTATTGATCCGTGCCCCTCGTGGTTTTGGAACCTCTGCTGATTTTTCAAATGGTATGGCGATCATTGTGCTCGAAGATTGGGCTGAGCGCCGCAGTGCTAATGAAATTATTGTCGATATCCGTAATCGCTTATCAGATTTAGCCGGCATTCGTGCTTTCCCGATTATGCGCCAAGCGTTTGGTCGCGGTGTGGGTAAACCTGTGCAGTTTGTTATCGGTGGTCCAAGCTACGAAGAACTGGCGGAGTGGCGTGATATTATGCTTGATAAAGCCAAAGAGAATCATAAAATCATTGGTTTAGATCACGATTATCAAGAAACCAAACCACAGTTGAGAGTGGTAATTGATCGGGAACGCGCGGCAGATTTAGGTGTGTCGATTTCCCATATTGGCAGAACATTAGAGTCAATGCTGGGGTCGCGCTTGGTCACAACCTTTATGCGCGATGGCGAGGAGTATGATGTTATTGTTGAAGGTAATCGTGATAATCAAAGTACTGCGACTGATATGGAGAACATTTATGTTCGTTCTGACCGCTCGCAAGAACTGATCCCGTTATCAAACTTAGTCTCGGTTGAAGAGTTTGCCGATGCGAGTTCGTTAAATCGCTACAATCGTATGCGTGCCATCACGTTAGAAGCCAACTTAGCAGATGATTATACTCTGGGTGAATCGTTAGATTATCTCAATGAACTTGCTGTGACGTATTTACCTGCAGAAGCGGTGATCAGTTATAAAGGTCCATCGTTAGATTACCAAGAGTCGGGTAACTCGATGAACTTTGTATTCTTACTAGCATTGGGAATTGTTTTTTTAGTGCTTGCGGCACAGTTTGAAAGCTATATTCATCCTTTGGTGATTATGTTAACTGTACCACTCGCGACTTTAGGTGCGCTAATTGGGTTATGGTTTACAGACCAAAGTATCAATATTTACAGTCAAATTGGAATTATCATGCTGGTTGGCTTGGCTGCTAAAAACGGTATCTTAATCGTTGAATTTGCCAATCAATTACGCGACCGAGGTGTTGAGTTTCAACAAGCGATTTTACAAGCTTCGACTCAACGTTTACGGCCCATTTTAATGACCGGTATTACCACTGCTGCAGGCGCTATTCCATTAGTGTTGTCCAGTGGAGCAGGGGCTGAAACTCGATTTGTAATAGGGGTAGTGGTGTTGTCAGGTATTTTACTGGCGACTTTCTTTACCTTGATTGTTATTCCTGTTGCTTATAGCTTATTTGCCCGTAATAGCAGCTCACCGCAAGCGGTGGCGAAGCAGTTAGAAATAGAATTACAAGACGACTAACTTTACTTTTTTGAGTGATGTCAAAAGCCAGTTATGCAAATGACTGGCTTTTTAGCTTTTTCGGCGGCAGTTTAATCGACGATTTTATTGTGGTTGCGATCTCTTTATAGGTGACTTTATGGTGACCGGGTCATTCTTATAGAGAAATAGCTATGCGCCACGTAAAATTAAGCAGCTTGCTGTTGCCGTGGCCAATAGTTTGCCGTCTTCAGTGGTTAATGTTGCTTCAGCAATGCCCAATGATGTAGACAAGTTCATCACGCTACCTTTGGCTAATAAACGTTGTTTTTGCGGTACTGGGCGGACCATCTTAATGTTTAAATCTATGGTTGAATAGCCGACACCAGCAGGCAAGGCTGAATGAACTGCACATGCCGTTGCCGAGTCTAATACCGTGGCGGCAAAACCACCATGAACGCCACCCATAGGGTTTAAGTGACGCTCATCAGCGAAGGCCTCGAAGGTAACCGATCCTTGGCTCACTTCAATGGCCGTCATTGGCATGGTTTTGGTGATGGAGGGAGCTGGGATATCGCCATTGAGCATGGCTTGCATTAATTGTAATCCGGTAAAGTGCTTCATGTTAACCCTTTGTCTATCTGAACAATCTGTAGCAATAAAAAAGGGTAAAGCTTGCGCTTTACCCTTTTTACTTTAGGTTTATAACCTAGGCAGCTAGGCTGCTTTTTCTCGCTTAGCTTTAGGCGCTAGTTCCGCGCGGAGCTCATCGGTATCGAAGTCATCAACGTTAATTGATTTCAAACGACCAATTTCAGCTCGTTCAAGTAAAGCGATTTCGCTGTCGCTTAACACACCAAGCGCTTTACCTTCTGCAGCAACTTTGTCTAACCACATAAATGGTAGACGTTTACCGGCAGCTTTACAGACTTTGTCATACAGTGGTTCTGCAGCTAGGATATCCTTAAACGTTTGTTCTTGGATACCAACAGGATTGAACTCAGATGGCGTCCAGAACTGGCCTTTACCTAAACGGTCACGGCTAGCACAGGGGGTTTGCATAATCTTAGCTACTTTGTGATCTAATACATCACTTGGACGCTTAATTGGACGACCGAATGGGAAGATCACCGCACGAAGCGCAATGCCTAAGCCCATTGGGAAGTTGTTAAGCAAGTCATCTAACGAATCTTGTAACTTGTATAACGAATCTTCAACAGCCCATTGCACTAACGGTAAATCTTCAGTTAAACGGCCATCGTCTTGATAACGTTTTAATGTGGCAGAGGTTAGGTACAGCTGACTTAACAAGTCACCTAAACGAGCAGAAATACGCTCTTTACGTTTTAGGTTGCCACCAAGGGTTGCCATCGCTAAATCAGATAATAATGCTAAGTTAGCACTGAAACGGTTCATCTGTTGATAATAACGTTTAGTTTTATCTGAGTAAGGGCTATTGGAGAAACGAGATGAGGTTAAGCCCATCCAGAAGCTACGAATGAAGTTAGATGTTGCAAAACCAATATGACCAAATATCGCGGCGTCAAAGTTAGCTAAACCACGGTTTGCATCCGTATCAAATGCAGACTCCATTTCGGCCAATACATATGGGTGGCAGCGTATTGCGCCTTGACCATAAATGATCATTGAACGAGTCAGTATGTTTGCACCTTCTACGGTAATTGCAATCGGTGCTGCTTGATAGCCACGGCCTAAATAGTTATTAGGGCCAAGACAAACACCTTTACCACCATGAATGTCCATTGCATCAATAACACACTTTTGCATTCTGTCGGTTAAGTGGTACTTAACGATGGCAGAAATCACCGAAGGTTTTTCACCTAAATCGATAGCAGTAGTCGTTAATGTGGCAACAGCATCCATTAAGTATGCGTTACCACCAATACGCGCCATTGGCTCTTCAATACCTTCTAACTTACCGATAGGTAATTTAAATTGGCGGCGAATACGAGCGTAAGCTCCAGTCGCTACCGCGGCGGTTTTTACTCCACCGGCTGAGTTTGAGGGTAGGGTAATACCACGACCCACTGACAAACATTCAACCAACATTCTCCACCCTTGGCCTGCCATTTCTGGACCACCAATAATGAAGCTTAATGGCACAAACACTTCGTTTCCGCGTGTTGGACCATTTTGGAACATACAGTTCAATGGGAAGTGACGACGGCCGGTTTCAACACCAGGAACATCCGTAGGGATAAGCGCACAAGTAATGCCTAATTCTTCTTTGTCACCTAAAAGGTGATCAGGGTCGCGTAGTTTAAATGCAAGACCTAATACGGTCGCGACAGGTGCTAACGTAATATAACGTTTGTTCCACGTTAGTTTCATGCCAAGAACTTCTTCGCCTTGGAATTCACCTTTACATACAACGCCGAAATCTGGGATTGAACCAGCATCACTGCCTGCTTCAGGGCTCGTTAATGCAAAACATGGCACTTCTAAGCCTTTCGCTAAACGTGGTAAGTAATGATCTTGCTGATCTTTAGTACCGTAATGTTGCAATAGCTCGCCAGGGCCTAGTGAATTGGGTACGCCTACTGTAGAGGCTAGTTCGCTACTCACGCCGGCCAACTTTTGTAACACACATGATTGAGCATAAGCTGAATATTCAAGACCACCGAATTTTTTCTTGATGATCATCGCGAAGAAGCCATGATCTTTTAAGAATTGCCAGATCTCCGGTGGTAAATCCCCAAGCACATGAGACACTTCATGTTGATTAAGCATTTTACAGACTTCTTCAACCGGACCATCTAGGAATGCTTGTTCATCGGCAGTTAACCGTGCTTTTGGGTAGTTGTGTAATTTGCTCCAGTTAGGGTTACCGGCAAACAAATCTGCTTCCCACCACGTAGTACCAGCTTCAATGGCTTCTTTTTCTGTTGAAGACATCTCTGGCATAATACCGCGATACACTTTTATCAGTGGGCGACTGATAAAATTCTGCCTGAATGATTTGATATTGAGTGGCAGTGCAATAACAATGAAAATAATCCATGCAATTACACCAGTAATGTCTAAAGTGCTACCGACAACGAGCACAATGGCTGCTGCAACTGTGGTTGATAGTAGGGATACCCTTAGGTATGCCATAGCGCCGAGCACAAAGATCATCGCGATGATCCAAAGTAGGGTGGTCAATGTACTTCTCCTTAAAACTATTCAAAATAGGTAATGAATAGCCCGTCAATTGTTGATCTTATTCACAGATTCGATCGTGGTCAGACCTGTGTCACGTAAAAGTTAACCTTATGCAGACTCGATTACAAGTGTTTTTCAAACAATTGTTTAAATATTTGTGTGACAGAAATATTCCACTCAATAAGCTTAGTATATACAATACGTTTATAAGAAGTGTTTAGCTCAATATGGCAATAAAAAGGCAAGGTTAATGTGTGAATTACTGGCGATGAGTGCCAATGTACCAACGGATATTGTATTTAGTTTTACGGGCTTAGCTGAGCGCGGTGGGGTAACGGGTCCTCATGTTGATGGCTGGGGGATTACCTTCTATGAAGGCAAAGGACACCGCACCTTTAAAGATGCTTGTCCTAGCAGTAAGTCACATATTGCAGAGCTCATTAAGTCATATCCAATTAAAAGTGAAATAGTGATCAGTCATATTCGCCAGGCAAATCGAGGCTGTGTGTCCTTGGTCAATACTCACCCATTTAGTCGTGAGCTTTGGGGCCGTTATTGGACCTATGTGCATAATGGTCAATTAACTGATTATCAGACTAAATTTATCGTGTCACGGTTTCAACCTGTTGGAGAAACTGACAGTGAACTGGCTTTCTGCTGGATATTGGAATCTGTGGTCAATAAATTTGGTGAGTATGAACCTGACAATATGAATGAGGTGTTTGAGTATATTGGCCAACTTGCCGATGAAATAAGACAACTAGGTGTATTTAATATGTTGCTCAGTAACGGCATAGACTTAATGACTTACTGTACCAATAATTTATGCCACATCACTCGCCGAGCTCCATTTGGAAAGGCAACCTTGATCGATACCGATGTGGTCATCGATTTTAGTCAAGAAACCACCCCCAATGACGTGGTGACAGTAATTGCCACCCGACCGTTAACCAATAATGAAAATTGGGTTATTTTACAGCCAGGTGAGTGGACGTTATTCCGTAAAGGTGAGTTAATCCGTCGCTAATTGCTTAATGTTGTCTAATTCTGACTCACTGATGCCTGCGTCATTTTCAGCATCTGCCACTAGTTTATCAAGCGCTGCTGAACCTTCATGCTCAGGACCATCAATGAGCACGGGGGTCATTGGTGGCAATGCTTGTTCAAATTGATAGCTTGCTAGCTGAATATCCAGTTGCTTGCTGCCTTTTGAAAAATGACTTAATCGCACCGGTAGATAAGCTAAATCTGGTGCCATCCAGAAAAATGTCTGTCTTTTGGTACTATCGCGAACAACTTCAACCTTAACCGTATCGTAAGTGCCGCTTTCTATGATGACTTTTTCTTTGCCTAATACTCTAAATTGATAGTCATCGACTTCTTTTTCTTTAACCATTTTATAATCTAACGGTCTTATATTTGCAGCGAGATCCATTCTAAATTGTAATTGCACCATTAAAGGATCAAATACTTTTTCTTCGTATGGCAGTTTTAATGCTTCCTGCTTATAGATGGTATGAATAAATTGTTGGGCTTTGGCAAATGCAGTCTGTTCTGTGTAATCACTGCCTGTACCTGTCCGTTCATGTATGTATCTAAATGGCACCAATTTACCATCTTCTAGGGTGAACTCGCTTTTAAGGTGACGTTGATCAGACAGTATGAATAAACTGACATCGCTATCAAAATGATAACTGTAAAAACCGCTATCGGTTGCAGGTAAGCGATAATTTGCTACACCTAATTCAATGCTGCCATAAAATACGTTGTATTTAGCGGTGTGGGCCGTCAAGGGTGATAAAATAGCCGCTTTTTGGATACCACTTAATGCCGCAGTTGGATTAACTTGTTCACCTTGTTTTCCGATAACAGCGGTTTGTGACACACCTAATGGCTCCGTCATCTCAGCATCTGAAGTCAGCGGTTGGTTGTCAGAGGCGTGTGCGAAAATCACAGGACTAATACACAAGATCAACGTGAATAAGCGAGTTAATTTATTTGCCAATGTATAATTACCTTAAAGTATAAAAACAGTTAACAATCTGATATTAAAAGGGTAATGTCATTACCAATGTGGCAATATCAGGTTTCCATTGATATTGAGACAATGAAATCTTGCCTGCGTTCACTTCTATACCTTCTAATCTTAATAATTCTTGTTGGGTTCGAAAAGGTTCAGTATTGTTAGCGAATGATATTTTTCCTTGGCTGTTAATGACACGATGCCATGGTAATGCTAATGATTGTGGTGCTAATTTTAGGGCTCGTGATACGTAACGCGCCCGTCCTGGTAATCCCGCTAAATCGGCGGCTATGCCATAAGGTAATACATTGCCTTTGGGGATGAGGTTAACAATAAACCAGATACGCTCCATCGAAGAAAGGGTTGCCATTACATTCCAAACAAAGATGCTTTAGACGCAATAATGATTAAATATTGAATATTAGGCAAGGATAATAAAAATAGCATCAAGTGTACAATCGCAATATAGGTGATAGCGAGGATATAATAACTGTATTATCAACGTTTAGAGTACCGTTAAGTAGATACATAAAAAGTGTGACACCGCGCCGCCGAGCACAAACAAGTGCCATATAGCATGATTAAAGGGAATACGTTTTCCAATATAAAATATCACTCCCAGACTATAAAATAAGCCCCCCGCGAATAATAAGCCTAAACCTACATCACTCATGTGTTGGTTTAAATCGCTGATTACGGTGACACATAACCAACCCATCACTAAATATAACACCACACTAAACGCTTTAAATCGCCCGATAAATAAGGTTTTAAAAATAATACCGCCAAGTGCCAACGCCCAAATGGCGATAAGTACCCTTGTAGCTTGTGGGCTTTGAAGGCTTATCAACATCATTGGGGTATAAGTGCCAGCGATGAGGGTATAAATGGCACAATGATCTGCCATCTTAAAACGGCGACGCCAAAGTGTTGTTTTACTTGAATGGTACAATGTTGAGGCCAAAAACAGCGCAATAATACTAATGCCATAGATAAACACACCGGCTAATTGTATGAATGATAAGTGTGCAGGGGCTTTGGTTAACATTAGGATTAAGCCGACTATTCCCGCTAAGATACCTAAGCCATGGGAAAGGCTGTTTGCTGTTTCTTCTTTGTGACAATAGTCAGAAGCAGTATGAGTTAAGTTATCTTGATGAGCTGACGATGTGGCTATGGATGAATTCATGATTGTCCGTTGTGTTGTTGAATGGAAATGAATCGAAATCAAGTCTAACAGTGTCCAACTACAATAGCATTAAATTGGTGAACACGTGTAAGCTGAATATGATCCTTGGGTCTACATCCGTTTGAACTGCTATAGCTGTAGTACAAAAAATAGCAAGATAGTTTGTTCATACAAGCTAATAATCTCGACGCTGCCACTGTAAAGGTTAGACATATGACGCAAACATTAAGGCTGTTCGTTGTGCTAAAACCCTATCGCAGGATAGCATGCAACAACCTTTTATGATGTACAGCTAACAGTGCATTGAGTTAAGTGAAGTGTCCATTGGTCGTTATGTTTAACTTAATTAATCTTACTGTGTGTCGCTTATGCGGTGATTAACGCTATACTATGGCAATGAAACCTGTATTACTTTATTCATAATTATTTTATAAGTATCCTATGGCCAATCCTACGCGAAATGTCCACGCTAACACTGATGAGTCCTCTGTGTG
Source organism: Shewanella sp. S1-49-MNA-CIBAN-0167 (assembly GCF_040310145.1). Lineage (NCBI taxonomy): Bacteria > Pseudomonadati > Pseudomonadota > Gammaproteobacteria > Alteromonadales > Shewanellaceae > Shewanella > Shewanella sp. S1-49-MNA-CIBAN-0167. Next base: position 27,478 of record NZ_JBEOPO010000052.1, read on the forward strand.
GGGTAATGAAACCGCTCAAGTTAATGAGATTGCTAAGATTGACTTTAATGAAGATATGACACCTTTTATTGATCCTCAACAACAGGATGTCGATGACAGTCAACTTCATGCTCATCAACAACGAGTTGCGAATAAGATTAAACTGCAATTATTGGGGGCAACTCAGTCTCAACATAATTTGGTAGCGCCTGGAATGACTGAGATAGATGCAGAAACAGAAACAGATACAGCCCCAATAGGCTCTGTTGTTAATAAGCTTATTACCCGAATAATGACATCAACAAATGCAATGATTATTGTTGTTACGGTACACGTGTTACTGATTATTTTTGCGAGCATTTATTGGAAAGTCGATGTTGGTGGTTTACTCGATATTCCGCTAACCGATGCCGCAAGTCGCAATCAAGCTAAGCCTTTACCCCCACTTAAAAGTTACCTCATCACCCAAGCCGAGTATGACAAATTGGTTGAGCGAGCTAATCTCAAATCGAATGCAACCAATAATACGGCAATAATAGATGTACCTGTTACTGAGGTTATCAATAATGATGTGGTACAAGCGCCTGAAAAGGCAATGTCTAGCACTGATCAGCGCAAGTAACCGTCACTGAGTTAGTCTTTCCGAGTTGGCACCCGTCACCAGTAATCTAGATAAGCTTGATTGTCTGCAAAAAGGTTAATGCTTCAATGTGTTGATTGGATCAAATTGGTTCTAGACCGCTTCGATACAGTAGTCTATTGATATTCTTGCTGCGCACTGACTTGTGATCAATACTGACTTGTGATCGATACTAGGTCGAGAGTGTTACCGGTAGCTAAAGCATCAGTGGCATGGCTTATGTGATAAAAGTGCAATAGCGGAGCAAAGTTTAAACGGTGTTAAATGAGCCTTTGCTTGTTTGTTGAACGGCAATGAATAGTCACTTCAATCAACGAAAATTGGTTGAAGTGTAATTGAGCTGAATATGCTCAATAAGGCGAAGCGGAGATTATACTTTTTTATACTTAAAACGGTGAACGACACTAGACCAGCATAATGCACAGATCATCCCACTGATTAAGCCGACAAAATGGGATTCAGTGGCAACTCGCGCATTAATCAATTGAGTAATGCTATCGCTCGCACCAAATAATTGCTCATATCCCACTTTGATGATGACACCGAGCAAGAGTAAATAACCTGAACGATAACCTCTGCGGATATCCATTACCGCGCCAAATACAAATAAGCCATGTAATAATCCACTTAGCCCCACATAGGCTTTCAAGCTAGGATAAAAAATATATAAGCCTATGCCCTCTAACAGGCATAAACTGAAAAAAAGCAGCAATAATTTACCGGCGTGCTGCTTATAATGAACTTCATGGAGGAAGATAATGACCCAGAAACCGGCTAAATTCATTAGCAAGTGCCATAAATTAGTATGCAGCAGGTTACCGGTGATTAATCGCCAAACTTGACCATGAGCAATTGCGTCATACTGATAACTGAAATACTGATCAGTAGGCCAAAATGAAGGCGAAGGTAAATCTGCCGCAAAAAGCCCAATACAAATGAGGCTGATCACCACAACAACATGATATAGGCCAACAGTGTTTGATTTATGTTTTAACAAAATATCCTCTATACTCACCGTCAAATTTCAGTCAAGCCAATTTGTTTTGAAGACACTGAGTTAACTGTAGCGCAAAAAGGTTATTTTGAGTTAACCCTATGTCGTTTTGGTATCTTAATGAAAAATAATGCAATAACAACAGAGGGATATTAAAGTGTAAACCTCTGTTGTTAGTTAAAGAGTGTGAACGATATGGTCATATTTTATTGTTTAACGATGTCATGACTGATTGACTATTTTGCAGATAATCATCTAAGCCTCGTTGACGCAGTAAACATGCAGGACAATCTCCACAGCCCTCACCAATAATACCGTTATAACAAGTTAACGTTTGTTGTTGCACTAAGGCTAATTGATGATATTTGTCTGCCAATGCCCATGTTTCAGCTTTATTGAGCCACATTAGTGGGGTAACGATTTTAATCGGTTTGTCCATACCTAAAGCTAAAGACGATTGCATCGATTGAATAAACTCGTTACGACAATCTGGATATCCGGAAAAATCCGTTTCACATACGCCAGTAATGATAACCTCACAACCAAGTTGATAAGCATAAATACCCGCTAAGGTTAAAAATAGTATATTACGCCCAGGCACAAAGGTATTTGGCAAACCATTATTCATCAAATCATGTGATACGGGAATGGCGTCACGCGTTAACGCAGAAATGGCCAACTCGTTTAACAAGGTAGCATCCATGACTTTATGGCTTGCTAATTTCAACTCTGTTGCCAATGATTTTGCCACTTCTATTTCTTGACGATGACGTTGACCATAATCAAAAGTGATCCCATGTACTTCATCATATTGTGATAAAGCTTGGATAACACAAGTAGTTGAATCTTGACCGCCACTGAAAACAACAAGGGCTTTAGTTGGTGGGTTTTGCTTTGCATCTGGCATGGATATACTCATTAACGTACTGAACTGACGGGTAAGATCGGTGTGATCAACGCTTAGTGGTTCAAGTAAATAGAAATGATATTTTACCTAAGGCAGACCCAACTGCAAAGCCATAGGTGTAAATACTTGCAGCTAATGGCAAAATACTCTATAAATGCCGCCCCGTTGAAAGTCAGGTAGCCGATACTTGTCGCTAAAAGTAAGGTAAACGATGAAATATCCCATTAACGAAGTATTTGAAACAATACAAGGTGAGGGCTCATATACTGGTGTTGCTGCACTGTTCGTGCGCTTACAGGGCTGTCCTGTGGGTTGTGCATGGTGTGATACTAAGCAAACTTGGGATGTATTACCTGAAAATAAAGTTACTGCGGATCAAGTTATTCAAGTGGATGGCACCCTCGGTCGATGGGCTGATCATACTGGGCAAACATTATTGCAAGCGTTCACAGAGAAAGGATTTACGGCTAAGCACATAGTGTTAACCGGTGGTGAGCCGTGCTTGTATGATTTAACAGAGTTAACTACCGACTTTATAGAGGCTGGTTATAAGATCCAGATTGAAACCAGTGGTACTTTTGAAGTGAAATGCCATGCTAAGGTTTGGGTAACTGTATCACCTAAAATCAATATGAAAGGTGGATACAAGGTGCTCGAACAAGCATTAAACCGCGCAAATGAAATTAAACATCCGATCGCCACAGAATATCATATTGAAGAATTAGATGAGCTATTGCGAAATATTGATGTCAGCGATAAAACCATTTGTTTGCAACCGATCAGCCAAAAGGCCCGCGCGACAGAACTTGCAATAAAAGTATGTATTAGTCGTAATTGGCGATTATCTATCCAAACACACAAATATTTGAATATCGATTAGCAGGTATTTATTTCAGGCACAATTGTGTCAACACAGTTGTGCCATAAAAAAGCCGTTGAACACAGGTTCAACGGCTTTTTTATGTTCGGATAGTTAACTCAGTAAACCTGTGTCATTAAACGCGGTCAGTTTTTCTCGATAGTGCTCAAAACAACCAATGTTGTCCTCAATCCATTGTGGATTGTAATAGGTATCTAGATAACGCTCTCCGGCATCACAAATCAAGGTCACAATCGAGCCTGTTTGACCGGCACTTCGCATCTGCGATGCCAGCAACAATGCGCCGTATAAGTTTGTGCCGGTTGACGCACCGGTTTTACGCCCGATGAGTTGTTCTAACCACTGAATCGTTGCGATTGAGGCGGCATCAGGGATTTTAATCATGCTATCAATCACACCAGCAATAAAAGACGGTTCAACGCGAGGTCGACCAATGCCTTCAATTTTACTGCTTTTATCACTAACCAGAGTGGCATCACCACTGTGAAAGTAATCATAAAATACTGAATTTTCTGGGTCAACGACGCACAGTTGTGTTTGTTGTTGTTGATAACGAATGTAGCGGCCAATGGTGGCACTTGTACCTCCAGTACCAGGGCTCATGACAATCCAACTTGGAATTGGATGAGGTTCTCTTTCCATCTGATTAAAAATCGAGTCAGCAATATTGTTATTACCCCGCCAATCTGTTGCGCGTTCAGCATAAGTGAATTGGTCCATATAATGACCCTTTAACTCAGTGGCTAACCTTTCTGATTCTGCATACATTTGACTGCCATTATCGACAAAATGGCATTGAGCACCATAGAATTCAATTTGTTGGATTTTTTTCTTGGCGGTAGTAGTTGGCATCACTGCGATAAAAGGTAATCCGAGTAATCTTGCAAAATAGGCTTCCGAAACGGCGGTGCTGCCAGAGGAGGATTCAATAATCGGGGTATCTTTTTTTATCCAGCCATTACAGAGCGCATACAGAAATAGTGATCGAGCTAAGCGATGTTTTAAGCTACCAGTGGGGTGAGTACTCTCATCTTTTAAATAAATGTCTATTCCATCAAGTTGTGGAAGATCTAATTTTATAAGATGCGTATCTGCAGAACGTTGATAATCGGCTTCTATTTTTGCGATGGCCTGATTGACCCAAGTAGATGACATGCAATTGCACCCGTTATTCCAAAAAGGAATAAATAATAACTAAAATACAAACTTAAGAGTAGTGTTTATCGACACAAGGAAACAATTATTATTGAATAACGGCGATGAAGGGCAATATTGTTGAGATCAGCTAATCACACAACAATTAGAACAACAATTAAAACAACAATTAGTGCACAAGTAACCCAGTAGTGAGTACAAGTACTACCACAATAAATAACACAATAGTTATCACAACAGATTGTTAGTACAACAGATTGTTAGTACAACAGATAGTGAGTACAACAGATAGTGGTGTAAACAGACTATAACTTGGATGACATAAATTGGTCTAGATGAGGTCGACAAAGCGCAGATAGGGAAATATTTTTAACAAGGGTAAATAAGCTACAGGACACAGTAATAAAACAGCGTTGAATTAAAGTAAGATGTAAAATGGTGGAGGGAGAAGGATTCGAACCTTCGAAGGCTGAGCCGTCAGATTTACAGTCTGATCCCTTTGGCCACTC
>NZ_JBEOPO010000053.1:0-32521 GCF_040310145.1 Shewanella sp. S1-49-MNA-CIBAN-0167
TAATAGCATGGCCACCCAGAATTATTGGCCAAATATCAAACAATCAACTACGCTTTATTTCCCCTTCCTAAATGGTATTTGAAGATGGCCAGACCAAGACAAACTATCGTTAGCTTAGACGACACACCTTATTATCACTGCTGCTCGCGGGTCGTGCGTAAAGCTTTTCTGTGTGGTTTTGATAACTCAACAGGCGAAAACTTTGAACATCGACGAAAATGGGTTGATTCGCGCATTCTAGAGTTAGCGACCATTTTTGCCATCGACATTTGTGCTTATGCCGTGATGAGCAATCATCTGCATGTGGTGTTAAAGGTTGATGCTGACAAAGCAAAACAATGGTCAGATAAAGAAGTGCTAATTCAATGGCACAAAGGCTTTAAAGGGACCTTACTGACACATAAGTTCGTAAAAAGTGAAGACCTGAATGAATTTGAATTAATGACGGTAAATGACAGTATCACCCAATATCGACAACGCTTAATCGATATTAGCTGGTTTATGCGCTCACTCAGTGAGCCGATAGCCCGAATGGCCAACAAAGAAGATAAGTGCACTGGCAGGTTCTGGGAAGGACGCTTTAAATCTCAAGCACTATTAGATGAAGTCGCAGTATTAGCTTGTATGGCTTATGTTGATTTAAATCCTATTCGCGCCCAAATGGCCACCACACCCGAAAGCTCAGACTATACCAGTATTCAGCGTCGAATAAATTCAGCGATAAAAGGTGAGCAACCAACAGAATTATTGCCTTTTGTGGGTAATGAGCGCTTAAACATACCTAATGGGTTAATGTTCAGTGTAAAAGACTACATCGTACTGGTTGAAGATACTGGTAGGATTATTCGACAAGATAAGCGCGGTGCCATTAGTTCAAGCAGCCAAGATATTCTTAATAGACTCAACATCCCTGCCGAGAACTGGCTAAAAATTACTACCGAGTTTGGCGCGTTATTCAAAGGCGCAGTAGGGGCTTTACCTGCATTAACTGACTATTGTGAACATTTAGACCGAAAGCGACGACAAGGCGCTTCAAATTGCCAGCGTTGGTTGTGTGCTTAAGGCTTAATGTCGAGAAAACTATAATGTTTTTAACACTTTGGTTGGTATCGGTCAAAGTGTTGCCTTGATTTTGGCCTATAAGCTGATTATCAAGTTTAAAAACTTATTTGCTGTTTAAAAGGATGTATTTTGGTTTTTGTATAGTCATAAAAGGCTATCGTAATTCAAGTGAAAAGGCAGTAAGTTATTTCATTATAAAAATGGGTGGCATTTTTGGTATTCCGACGAGCAAGCAGGTCATACGAGTATAAGTGACCTCAATATCACGATGAAGATAAGGATTACTACAAAGCCTATCAACACGCTTAATCTTATGTTTTTCCTTGGCTTTACTTTCAATATCACGGCCAAGCCCTCTGATTGATAATGCTCCACCATTCATTGAGCTTTCAATTGCAGAGAACAGACTTTGTCGGCGAGTTTTGTGCATTAACGGGGTGACAAGTGAGAGGCATTTTGATAAAACTTGTTTTGCATTCATGGCATTTACTCGTGGTAATTTTTGTTTAGCGATAAATTTGATCACCAAATGCCATGAATGTTCCTCAGTTTTTAACCTATCTCATTATTTTTATTCATTCTTTTGTGGGGATTCGTCAGGGTCCGATGCTAACCTAAAGGCCGTCTGCCAAGACTATATGGTTAATAGTTATTTAAAAAATGATCCGGATTTATTCTTTCATTTATTACTTAAATCGATGAAAAAAATGGAGCCTATGCTTGAGAAAGATTGGCCAGAAGGACACCTAAAACGCTTTGGTGCTAAGCCATTAACAGAATATGACCTATTTGAAATGAAGGATGAAATTAAGAAATCTGAGTATGAAGGGCTTCAAACCAAAAATATTAAAATAAGATATAAAGCAGGGATCATGACGTTTGACAGGGGAACTTCCTGTTATTTTAAACGCCATGAGGATGGCCGATGGTATTTTGGTAAAAAGCCTTAACTAAGTCAAATAGCCCTATTGTTAAATCAATAGGGCTTTGCTTTTTAATGCTTAAAGCATATTAAAGGGATTTATGAGTTATAAAATTTGTAAGCAGACAGATCATAGCATTGTGCTGCAAGATACAGGTGGCATTATCGGCTTTATTTTTGGTATTGGTATGGCCGCCATGGGGGCAGGTGTTATTTATTTAGGTTGGTTTGGCTACCAAGATACGGGCGAGATATTCATGCCACTCATTATAGCCCTTGTCGGCAGTTGTTTATTCTTTCCTATGTTTAAGCGTAACCGATTAACGATTGATGCGACCCGTAAAGAGGTGGTGAAAACAAAGTCCTGGTTCGGTATTACCAAAGAGAAAGAGATTGTGACTAATAATAATCTTTCATTACTCGAAATGTCTGGTTTCATTACCGGTGAATTTAACGCTTTTTTAGATCGTCAAGAAAGCGTTATGCATCATTATGCGCTTAAGTTTTATAGCTTCCCTGAATGGCATATCACTATCAGAAATGTTTCAACCATGATCAATATCGTGATGTTTTTTGAAAAACACTTTGATACCGATTTGGCATTAGTTGTTCAGCATAAAAGGCATAAATTTAGTACTAAAGGGTTATTAAAAGACCATAAGCCCACTGCACTTCCAACAGGTGGTTTAGTACGCGAATCTGGCTTTCAGCAACTGACTGTAGGCGGCATGCCTTTTACATCATTAAGATTTTGGCTGTTTGCGATGAGTACCATAGGCATATCATTTTTTATTTCGATATTTATATTATTCTTTTCTGAATCCGCTTTTACGCCTTATGTATCCTTGCCAGTTCAATATGCTTTATCAGCGTTACTGATTGGTTTTTTTTCTTGGGTATTTTTTTACCGCGCAGCGGGGACAAAACTCAGAATTTATAATGATAGTTTGATTGTTAAACATGGTGTGTTTAACGAAAAAACCTATAAACGTTCAGATATCATTGGCGTAGTAAACATTACTAGAAATACGTATTTAGTAACTCGACTAGGTGCCGAATGGTTAGCTTTTAGATTACCAACTGAGCACAGCTATGCCATTCACAGCTGGTTAATGCCATACCTTAAACGCTGAATAGGATATTGGCTCAAGTCACTTATTTAAATCTCTACTAACAGGATGTTATCGATGAACATGATGAAAAAAACCAGCTTACTGGTGGCCATTACTACTGCCATTACCACAATGAGTTTTGCTGCATTGGCTAGTAACCAAGTTGCTATTGATGCATTTGAAGCTAAAACCAAACCCATAGCACAAGATGCAAAAGTGCTATCCGATAAGCAGCTAGTCTTGATGCAAGAGTTTAATCAGCTCATGGATTCTGGCAATGCGTCGGCTGTATTCCAAAGTGGCAAGGTGCAAGAATTACAAGCACTCGGTGAGCAGACGTTGGTGCAAGCTAGGTTGTTTGTAAAAGAGTATGAGCAGTTTTTATCGCAATTACCTGAAACATCTACCTGTTATACGCCAGAAAACGTCACAGAATATAACAGCTTGATTGATGAGGTCTCTGCTAATAACCAGTCGTTATCTGAATTGAGCGCTACAGTATCCCCCGGCGATAATGCAGGTGCCACCATGGCGTTATTAAATGTACAAATGCATGCAGGACGGGTTAGCTCTTTTGTGCAAATGTTCCAGTTGGTGAAGATGTGTTATATAACCGAAGCCATGGGCTATACCAAGCAAGATGTAGAACGTATGCAAGCTGAAGAGGATGACGAGCAGTAAAGCTAGGCGTGTAGATCTATTTTTTAATGGTTGTATGTTTTTTTAGCGTTTGATCACATATCGCTTTTATCATTATTGCTATTGGCAATTTTAAAGATAAACAAGGCAATATGATTAAAGCTAGATAATATTTCGCTGCTGAATGAATAAACCCCCATAAACCAACGCTATGGGGGTTTTTATTTCTATCAGTAGCGGCCTTTATTGACCAAAAAATCAATGGCTTGACTTGGTCGTAAAGGTGTTGATACAAGGTTTGGGTAAACCCTGTGTTGTTATCAAACGTTACCGATACATTATTTGCTGTAGATGTTTGCATTGCTTTATTGAGTTCAACTTCAATCAGTTGTTGGTTATCAAGTACAAAGTAGTCTGGATACACATATTGTTGTGCAGAGCCTTCGACGATTTCAGCCACTTCAATTAATAACTGATCACTCGGACTATTGCTTTTAGTCATTTGAAAACGTTGTTCAATACTGCCATCATCGTCAAGCAGTGCAATAGTTTGATTTTCTTCATCTATGCTAATATTGTCTGGGAAATAAAAATCAAATAAGATTTCCGCAATCATAGTAGTAGAGAGCGTTTCTTCAGTCACAAAGCTTGATAGCTCATAAGTTTGATAGTCATCAACGACACGACACATAACGTCGGCTGTTTGAGTTATGTTTAATCGATATAAAGTGTCAGGCCAAGTTAATGTGTCTAACTTTAAGATTTCTGGGGACATATTTAAAACCGATTGCCAATATTCACTATTATTTGCGCCAGTAATTTTATCTATATCGATGGTAATAGGCACACTCGTTCCAGCATATACCGTATTGAAAGTGTTACCTGTAATGGTAGGTTCAATTACTGGCCCATTGTCTTCGGTATACCAGCGCTTATCAGTTTTGTTCCAGCATTCAGTTTGAGTATCATCTTCCTCATCCTCTCTTAACGTAACCTCAAAAGCAAACTCCAGATTAGGTTGCCTAAATACCCAGTTCAGAGCTTTTGTATTATCAGCATTTTGTATTGAAAAAGCATTCACATCAGAAGATAAGGTAAGCGATAAGGTATTTGTAAAGCCGTTTTCATTAATGATGTTACCAAGCACAATATCCCAATCATTTTGTGACAAAATACGTGAATCAATCGGTAATTCAGTAAATCCTAAAGCTATAGCGGCGTTACTAAACAGTATGTTGGCTGCTAAAGTAAATACGTCAGTTGAGAAAAATTCTTCTGCAGAAAGGCCACTATCACTTAATATTTGCCAAAGCTCAGCATAAATAGCATTAATAATTATTTCAGCAGCAATTAAGTTTGGTATTTGGGTCGCGATCACTTGTTGTAAATACGCAATAGCATATTCAAGACGAATAAAACTGGCTGTTGCTGAGGCTTCAGCAGAAACAGCATATAAGGTTGCTGTGTCTAACTGATATAAGGTTGCCTGCAAACCATCTAATTGAGTAGATAACTGGTTAATTTCGCTGTCAGACAGATTTTGACTCTTCATCTCCATCACACGAGAGAGTTTAATATGAGTCAGGTTGTTAATCGCCCCATTGTATTGTGGGCTAGCGATTAATGTGCCTTTCCCTGCATCACTAACGATAGATTTTGGCGCAGATCGGGTGGTTGAGTTTTTAATGTTAAGCGCTAAAGAGCGTGCTCGAATTGCTTGAGTTGCTTTTGCTGCTTCCCAGTTCGCCACTAAATAATAATCGGGTGTTTCAATTTCGCTGTTCCAATCAACTTGGTAGTTACCTTCATTATCCGTAATGGAATAGGGTTCATCGGTATCACAAGCTAGGTTTTTGTTTAAATCGGCGCAAACAGTCGCACCAAATAATGCACCTTGATATACCGCTAAACCGGTAACCTGGTGATTGTATTCTGATACAGGCGTTGTTGGTGTGCCAGAATCAGGTTGAGTAATGTCAGTACTAGAATCGTCGTCAGATGAACCGCAACCCACTAACATTGCGGCAGAAATTAACATGGCTAATAAGCTTTTATGATGTATTAATGTGTCCTTACATTATGGGTAGAGCTTTTTTGCTCTTATAGAGTGTATTTGAAACATAAAATTGATTCATACAAAGCAATGTATTAAGTCATCAATAGATTGTCGAGTCTGTTTTCGGTATTTAGTCGAATAATATTATTGTGGGAATGTTCAACTGGCAGCGAAAGCAAATAATTGACCACGATTTTTAATCTTGGTCTTTTTATAAATATTTTGGACATGCATTTTTACGGTATTAACTGAGATACTAAGCTCTTTGGCTATTTCTTCGTTGGTTAATCCATGCAATATGAGGGACAAGACTTGCTGTTCTTTTTTGGTGGTCACCGCGAGTATTTTGGCGCGATTACCTGAAGATGGAATACGCTTTCTTTGTAAAATGTATTTGGATACCGCTTTTGGGTGAAAACTAATGTCGCCATCATGTACTTTCTTGATGCTTTGTATTTGCTGAGCGATAGCGTCATCGACACTAATAGCACCATGAAATCCCGATGAAATAAAGATGACTTCTAATTCCACATTCAGCGCAGGACAGAATGCGATATGCAAGTCGCTTTTAAATAATTCGGCAGATAAGCAACCAATTTCTTGTAATGGATTCTCAAGATAATGAACCATAATGGTAGTGCCATTTTCGGCATTTTCGGCATTTGATTTTGTTGATAATGCGTTGTTGGCATTGGTTGAAATTAGATTAAATTCAATCAAATTCGCGAAGTGCCGAAATTGCCCATAAAGGTGATCAGGGAAATCTACGATTAAAAGGTTATTGCTGAACATGTCACATTCCTTGTTTAAAAACCCAGCATCCTGTTGCTGTCATTTTTTGTTTTCACGACAATATTTTGTTTATATGCTTTAACTAATATTGTAGAAAATCTATGCGGACCCTAACACGCATTATATAAATAGAAAAGAATTTTGTGTGAATTTTATTCAGTGTTATTTTTTTAGTAAACTATATAGGAATATGTTTTTGTTAATCTTTACACAGTAGCTGTTCCTTTTTATAGCACCCAAAATACAAGCCTACAGACTTTAAACCTATTGCATACGGTAAAGTGACTGTTTTTCGGTGTACACCATATCTTATATCTTAAACCCGATATTAAGGATGTTGTGGTTGTTACTGCATATGCTTGAGCTTAACGTTTCGGTTTTCTTGAATGGCTGACTTTACCTTTATTTGCGGTTGGCTTTTTAGGCTTAGCCCCTCTACCTTGCATAAAGTGTTCTGGACCTTCAATTTTATCTCGTAAGCTTTGGTTAGGTTTTTTCTTGGCTTTTTTTGGCGAATTTTTGACTTCAGAAGATGAGTGTTCAATCAATTTCATTAAGGTGCTGAGTTCTTGTTCGTCTAAATCGCGCCACTCTCCTACAGGCAGCCCTTTAAGTGACACATTCATAATTGACTGACGTTCAAGCTTGGTGACTTCAACGTTAAAATGTTCACACATGCGGCGGATCTGACGATTAAGCCCTTGAACTAAAATGATTTTAAATACAAACGTTGAGACTTGTTCAACGTTGCACTTTTTAGTGGTGACACCCAGCATGGGAACGCCTGCTCGCATGCCGTGTAAAAAGGCTTCAGTGATAGGTTTATTAACCGTGACCAGATATTCTTTGTCGTGATTGTTACCTGCGCGAAGGATTTTATTGACCAAGTCACCATTGCTGGTGAGAAATATTAACCCTTGAGAATCTTTGTCTAAGCGACCTATTGGAAATACTCGTTCACTGTGGTTAACAAAATCGACAATATTATCGCGTTCGGTGCTTTCGGTAGTACTGACTATACCAACAGGTTTATTTAGCACGATAAAGATTAAATCTGCTTCATCACGAGGGGCGATATCATGACCATTAACTTTGACTTTATCGCCTAATTCGACGGCGTCACCAATTTTGGCTCGTTTGCCATTGATAAAAACATTACCTTGTTCAATGTAGCGGTCTGCTTCACGACGTGAGCAAACGCCACTCTCACTAATGTATTTATTTAGACGGGTTGCAGATTCACTCATTGTGGTTCCTTTATCAACATAAACGCGCTGCGAGGGCAGACCTGATCGGCGCTGATAATATCATAAAATAGCAGCACAAAGAGCTAACAGTTTATTATCCCCAGCAGAGGTTATCATCTGAATTCTGGCCTATGTTATAAAAATGAGTCTTACAAATCAAAGCCCAGTTGCGTTGTGGTGTGCTGATGCTGAGGTAATAGGTTTATGTCGGCCAGTGTTGATGTGCTGTGAGCCAACTGCTGTTGTAGTAAACGGTATAAATCGACGGCCAATTGCGGCGCATCGTGATTGTCTGGGGTGTGGATAAACAAATAGGGTTGCTTGTGTTGCGCGATCCATAAAGGTAACTGTTTAAGCCAGTTTTGGAAAAAGTGCACGTTGGCCTCTGCTTGCGGATGACCAATAAAGCGTACTACTGGATTGCTGGCCGTTGCGATTGCATGCACCGGCACATTGGGTTTTTTTTGATGAGCATCGATCACTGCAGAGGTCGTTGGTGGGGCGGCGAATACTGGGCGCGAGTCCATAATAATACGATTGCATTGATGGTTTATCAACAAACGGTTTAATGCTTTTTCCGCTTCTCCTTTGGCAAAAAAGGCGCTGTTACGCACTTCTACCCCATAGGTTAACCCTTGGGGTACTTGAGTTAAAAACTGCGCTAATTGTGGCAAAGATGAGGGGCCAAAGCTGGCGGGAAGTTGAATTTTCCACATCCCTGTTCGGCTCATAAGGGGGTCCATTACCCTAAAAAATTGTTGTAAGGCTGGGCCTGCATTTTGTAACCGTAATTCGTGGGTGATATGTTTGGGCAGTTTAAAGGTAAATTTAAAATCGTCATGGGTTGCGGCATGCCAATTTTGGACATTTTGTAATGACGGCGTGGCGTAAAAGGTGGTATTACCTTCTACGGTATTAAATATTTGTGCATAGCGCGCAAGACGATGCGCTTGGCTATTGCCGTATATTGTTTTTTGCCATTGATTTTGTGACCACATGGCTAAACCTAATCGTAATGGTGGATAGGTTGTGGGAGTTGAAGTGCAGCTATCCAAAATAATCCTTAAATTAGCGGTAAGGGCTTTTATATAAAAACACCGATATTGTGGCAATAAAGGCTTAAAAAAACAGTATTTAGTTATTTTGTCTATATCTAATGGCTTTATCCATCTGATAAAATTATCACAAATTAGATCCGCTATGTGTTGAACATCTCAACCAAAAGTATAATGGTGCATTATTGTGATTTTATGCGTTACATGGAGAGTTTGTGTCTAGTCCACATCCTGACAGTCAGTTTGATAATTTTCGACCTAATACATCTTCCGCCAAACCGACTCCGGTTCGTCGCAGTAAAGCGGGTTGGTTATTCATAGTATTATTGTTAGCAACGGCTTATCTCGTCGAATTTGAGGTGCGGACATCGTATTATCAATCTTATTTTTTGCATCAATATGCCACCAAATTAACCTATACATTACGTGATTATCGCAGTAATGCGGTAATTTACCCTAAATATGGCCCGTTTGATGATCGCCATGGTTATAGCCAATTACCGCAGAAAATAGCCCGCTTAATTGAGCGTAATTATCAAATTACTCAGCAAGTGGCGTTTTCACCGATGTTGATGGATTATACCAACATGGGTTTTTTCCCGCCGTATCATGAAAAAGCACAATCAGGCTTATCGATAAAAGATTGCCGTGACATGACGGTATTCGATTTCTCATATCCTAAACGTGTTTATCAACACCAAGATAAGATCCCCTATCAAGTCATTAACACACTATTGTTTATTGAAAACCGCGAAATGTTGAGTCCAGAAGCTAACTATAATCCTGTGGTTGACTGGCCTCGGTTTGTGCTGGCTGGCGCGAGCCAAGTTGCTGGCAGTTTCGGGGCTGATATGTCTAAAGCGGGAGGCAGTACTTTAGCGACTCAAATTGAAAAATTTAGACATTCTAATCATGGTCTAACCTTGAGTATCAAAGATAAGCTATTGCAAATTGGTTCCGCAATAGTGCGAGTGTATCAGCAAGGTGAAAGCACCATTGGCGCTCGTCAACGCATCGTACAAGATTATCTCAACACAGTACCATTATCATCAGCTCCCGGTTTTGGTGAAGTCCATGGTATTGGTGATGGTTTATGGGCGTGGTTCAAAACTGATTTTAATCAGGCTAATCAATTATTATTGAGCCATCATACTCAACAAAATGCGGCACAGCGCGGCAAGGTGTTTCGTCAAGTCGTGGCATTAATGATAGCCCAGCGTCGGCCGTCGTATTACTTACTTCAAGGCCATGACAATTTAGAATCGTTAGTAGACAGTTATTTACGTTTATTGGGCAGTGATGGTCTGATTGAAACGCAACTAATGGTGTCGGCACTTGAGCAAACATTGCAATTTAATACCAGTAAGTTAGCAACCACTAACGTATCTAACAATAAAGGTATTAATGCGGTACGAATTCGTACTGCTGGGATGCTGGGGTTAAGTTTGTATGATTTAAATCGCTACGACTTAGCGATTAACAGCACGTTCCATGGTGATATACAGCAACAAGTTAGCGATTACTTACGCAGCTTAGCCTCTGAGCCAACCGCTGAGCGTATTGGATTGCTGGGTGAGCGTTTACTGTCCGTGCAACAGTTAGATAAAGTACTGTACAGTTTTACGTTGTACGAGAGTACCGACAGTGCCAACCGCGTTCGCATTCAAACCGACAGTATTGATCAGCCGTTTGATATCAATGAAGGCAGTAAATTGGAGCTAGGTTCAACGGCTAAATTACGGGTGTTAGCCACATATTTAGACATTATTGCCGAGTTACAACAGCGTTTTTCGGCCATGACGGTGGCTGATTTGCGCCAAGTGGATGTGGAACGTAAAGACCACATTACGCGTTGGGTCGTCGATTATTTGATGACGACTCGAGATCGCAATTTAACCCGGATGTTGGATGCAGCCTTACTGCGTGAGTATTCGGCCTCACCAAATGAGCGTTTTTTCACTGGTGGTGGTTTACATGTATTTAATAATTTTAATAGCAAAGAAAACAGTCGCGTACCAACGTTATATCAGGCATTACAAGAGTCAATAAACTTGCCATTTGTGCGGCTAATGCAAGACATTGTTAATTACAGCAGTAGTTATAACAGCGAAGGCAGTGTGTCGCAGTTATTGCGTAACGACAAAGATCCTCGTCGTGAAGAATACCTCAAAGCGTTTGCTAAACGTGAAGGCAGTTCGTTTGTAAAACGTTTTTATCGCAAATATCGTCAGCTGGCCCCAGAGCAACGCCTTGAGGTGTTGTTTGACGGGATTCAACAACAAGAGCATAAGTTAACGGCTGTTTATCGCTATTTAAAACCCTACGATGGCGTCCAAGAGTTAAAGGCCTTTTTAGTCAAACGCTTACCCGCAAAAGACTTTAGCGAGAAACAAATTAATCTGCTGTACAACAAATACGGTGAAGATAAATTCAACCTTGCGGATCAAGGTTATATTGCTCGGGTGCATCCGTTAGAACTGTGGGTATTGCGCTATTTAAATGACTACCCAGAAACCGGCCTGAGCCAAGTGTTAGAAGACGCGCAACCGCAATTACAAGAAGTGTATCGTTGGTTATTTCGAACCCGCCATCAAAATGCACGCGATGTGCGTATTCAAGTGATGTTAGAGGTCGAGGCCTTTTTAAGCATTCACCAACGTTGGGTAAGAATGGGTTATCCGTTTGAATACATGGTACCGTCATTGGGGTCTGCATTAGGTAGCTCGGGTGATAGACCTGCGGCGCTGGCTGAGCTAATGGGCATTATTCAAAATGATGGTTATCGTTACCCAACGGTCAGAATTGATGAATTACAGTTTGCTAAAGACACGCCTTACGAAGTGACGCTAGCCAACGACAAGCAAATGATCACCCGCGTAATGCATCAAGAAGTGGCCCGCGCGTTAAAGCGGGCGCTGGCAAATGTGGTTGAAAATGGTACTGCCAGAAGGCTCAAAGGTAGCTTGTTGGATAACAACGGCCAACCTGTGGTTATGGGCGGCAAAACCGGTACGGGTGATAACCGCATAGCGACTGAAATTCGTAATGGCCGCAAAGTGTCTTCAACGGCCATTAACCGCACTGCGACGTTTGTGTTCTATTTAGGCGATCATCATTTTGGTACCCTAACGGCGTTTGTGCCAGGGGAGAAAGCTGACGACTTTAGCTTTACTTCAGCACTGCCATTACAAGTGCTTAAAGGCATGATGCCTATTTTATCACCGATGATAAACCAGCAAGAGCAGTGTCAAACTGGCTTATAAGTTTTTGAGTTGAGCTATTTTGTGTGACAAATAAAAAGCTCATGCTTAGCTGCATAGGCTTGTTATTCGATTTAATCTTTTGCTAAACGCCTAACAGACTGAGCATGACAACCACATGGCATGTTACGGCGACAGAGGTTAATATTGTGCGTAATGTGAGATAGCCGTTGGTGGTTGATAATTGTTTGGCTTTAAATTCAACATATAATAAATACAGATGACCACTAGCGAGCAGAATAAGCGCGGATAATACAAACGGAGTTAACAGTGCAATCCAGCTTGCGAGTGCGATAATATTACTAATAATAAGTAACTTAGCGATATTGTCATCTAAGGTTAAGATTACCGCTTTGCCCCAAAGTGAACCGGCAACAAAACTTAAAATAATGGCACTGTAGCTCACAAATCCCAATATAGTATGTTCGGGTGCTAATAGACTATGATTGAACGCCAACACACTGAGAATAATAAAAGGTAAAAGGCCAGCAAAGCCTAACCATTGCCACGTTTTAATGCTTTTCATCCTGTCATCCTTTAATGCATCTTGATACGATAATTCATCGTCAAGCGTGTCGATAAATGAGAGTAATAACCTCAATACTGGATAATAATTGTTTATTAAACAGCCCTTTGTTTCGCGATCTAAGGTGTATCGGCTTACAATAGGCCTGCTATTGATGCGTCAATACGCTATGTTAGCAAAACACATGGCAAGTTTGAGATTGAAGACTTGAAATAAACCCGTTTTTTTAACGATTGATCTCATCTCTTATACAGATTTGAGGTTATATATAATATAAATGATCTTGGTGACACAACATAGAAAAGGCGAACCTGAAATGAATATTTCTCTTCATCCCATTACTGAAGCGGATTTAGATATATTGTTTGAATTTGAACACGACCCTATTGCTAATAAAATGGCAGATTTTCCGGCGCGTAAACGTAAAGCTTTTAACCTGCATTGGCAGCAAAAAGTATTGGCTAATGAAAAGGCTATAGCACAAGGGATTTGGATAGATGATGTTTTAGTGGGTAATGTCGTATCGTGGATTAATACCGACTCAGCCGCAAAGACCGACCCGCAAATGCGTTTAGTGGGGTATTGGATTGGACGTGAACATTGGGGCAAGGGCATTGCCACCAAAGCAGTGGAAATGTTTTTAAAGGAATTTATTTCGAGCCCTGTTTTTGCTTATATCGATAAACAGAACCAAGGCTCAGTAGCAGTAGCGTATGCCAATGGCTTTTTCGACGTTACAGCGCAGTATTCGCAACTCATCAGTAAAGATAATTTACGATTATTTAGGCGTGGTAACGTTTAATATTCTAGTGGATTAATGATTACCGCCGCCACATCCACCACAACAACTGCCACCATTACCTTCTTTTTTGGCAGTGTTTTCAGCTTGAGGCGCTTTGGTTTCTGTGGCATTAGTGTCATCGGCTTTAGGCGCTAAATTACTAACAGGTTCAGTTTGCTTGGCTGGTTTGAAAATACCGCTAATTGAAAAACTCATGATGATACCTCGTGGTAGGGTCTCTTGGTGGAATTTCGTGGTGAAATCTCGTGATGAAAGACTAAACATGCTTATTATTTGCATGTATTTGATTGTATAATTTCTACTCTTTTAGTCAAGTATTATACGTCGTGATATGGGTAACTTTTTTAAGGTGTGTGGAAGATCACATTGAGTGACCTTATTGAAGATGTTATTGAGTAGAATGAGCCGATGCTATTAACCGTTTTTACGCCAATCAAAGCGTCTGAATCCTGTGCTTTTGGGTCATTGTGGATGGTAAACTGAGCATTCACGTTATTGGAGTTTGTATGTCTTTTGCCGCGTTATCGTTAAATGCCTTTTTGGTTAATCGTTTAGCTGATCTCAATTATCAGCAACCGACCCCTATCCAATTACGCGCTATTCCGGTCATTTTAAGCGGTAAAGATGTGATGGCTGGCGCGCAAACAGGTACAGGTAAAACGGCCGCCTTTGCTTTACCAATACTGCACAATATATTGAGTCGACGTAATGTATCCATTGATCCGCATACTGGTGCAGAAACACCCAGCGCCAAAGCGGTAATTAGTTGTTTAGTGTTAGTGCCCACGCGCGAACTGGCCCAACAGGTACAGTTGAGTATCGAGCAATATGCCAAGGGCAGTGATATTGGCTGTGTGATGGTTTATGGCGGGGTGAGTATTGGGGCTCAGGTAAAACAATTAGCGGCAGGCACCGATATTCTTGTAGCAACACCAGGGCGTTTATTGGACTTATTACGAAAGCGCGCATTGTCGTTGTCGCAGTTAACCCATTTGGTATTTGATGAAGCCGATCGCATGCTGGATATGGGCTTTAAAGATGAAATTGTCGAGGTACTCAAGCGCTTGCCAAGTCTACGGCAAACCCTGTTATTTTCAGCCACCTTAGATGACCGTATGCTCAGCTTTAGTCGCCGTTTATTGCGCTCGCCGCAAGTGATTGAAGTGGCACAACGTAATACCACCGCCAGCCGTATTGTCGAGCGGGTATTTAATGTCGATGCCAACCGAAAGTGCGCCATGCTGTGTCATTTAATTGCTCAAGAAAGCTGGCAACAAGGCTTGATATTTTGCCGTACTAAACAAGGCGCAGATGCATTGGTTAAGCAAATGAAGCAAGCTGGCGTAGCGGCAGAACCGTTTCATGCTGATCTGACTCAAGCGGTGCGCGAACAAGTGTTGGCGGCTTTTAAAGCGGGTGATGTGACCGCGTTAGTTGCCACCGATGTGGCTGCGAGAGGGCTAGACATTAACGAGTTAAATTATGTTGTTAATATGGAATTACCGTTTCAAGTTGAAAATTATGTACACCGGATCGGCCGAACGGGCAGAGCGGGTAAGCAAGGGCAAGCGATTAGCTTATTAAGTGTTGATGACGAGCCGTTACTCACTAAACTCGAAGCCTTTTTAGACCGCCGTTTACCGCAGCAATGGCTAGCCGGATTTGAGCCAGACCTTAATTTGATTGCCCCTGTTACCCGTAAAACAACTAAATCTGCGTTAAAACAACAAGCACGTAAAAAAGCCCTCGCGGCATCATCTACTGGCAGTAAAAAACGCTAAAATCTATTCTTATGAGTCGTTAATATTCGTATTTAGTCATCTGTCGTTAGTCGTTAGTCGCCAGTATTAGAATTAGAGTGTGTATATTGATGTCATCAGATGCTGCCTTATCCTGATTGTCTTTTTATTGCCATATTTTTGTCATCCAATTTGATCCTTGTTGTCACATTAGACGCTTATGTTAACTAACAAATAATTATACCTAATATTTGATCCGTTTTTTTCAGAGCATATCTAAGGACAATTTATGAGCAAGGCGACATTTGATCCAACTCGTTTTAACAACAGCAAAAATACTCCTTTCAATGAAGTGATGGATAATCATCTATCTCGGCGTAATTTTGTTAAGCGTGGTCTAGGCCTTAGTGCGATGACCGCGTTTGGCGGATTCGGATTAAGTGCTTGTGGTTCTGATGATGACACCGCAGCGCAAACCCCGACAACGCCTAGTGCCGCTACAGCGCCAGTTGCACCAATTCAGAGTTCTGCGGTATTAGGCTTTGAGTCTATTGCAGGGTCTAAAACCGATGCTGTGGTGGTTCCTGCAGGATATTCAGCTTATGTGCTAGCGCCTTGGGGAACACCATTAAATTCAAAAGCGGCAGCATGGAAAGCCGATGGCAGCAATACCGCTATAGACCAAGCAAACTCTGTCGGGATGCACCATGATGGTATGCATTTCTTCCCGCTGAATGATGCGGCAGATGACGGTTTATTGTGTATCAACCATGAATACATCGACCAAGATGCATTGCACCCAAGCGGCCCAACGTTTGATGCTGATGGTAAGCGCAGCGTTATTGATGAAATCCGCAAAGAAATCAATGCCCATGGTATTTCAGTTGTACGGATTAAATTAGTCAACAACCTATGGAAAGTGGTCGAAAACGACAGCCATAACCGCCGTTTCACCGGCGCAACCGTGATGGATATCGCCGGTCCGTTAGCGTACAGTTCATACCTTGAAACGCGTTATTCTCCCGACGGCAGTCAAGCGCGCGGTACCTTAAATAACTGTGGTAATGGTTATACGCCTTGGGGCACTTATCTAACCTGTGAGGAAAACTGGCCAGGATATTTTGTTAATAAAGGCGCGTTAACCGAGCAACAAACTCGAATTGGTATTTCTACCTCTGATACTCGTTATGGCTGGAACCATTTAGCCGGTGATGACGACGAACGTTTAGACGAGTTTGCTCGTTTTGATGTCACGCCAACAGGCTCAAGCGCGGCGAACGATTACCGTAACGAAGCTAATGGCCACGGTTATATTGTTGAAATTGACCCATACAATCCAAACTCTCGCGCGACTAAGCGTACTGCATTAGGTCGCTTCCGCCATGAAGGTTGTGCCTTTGGTAAGCTTGAAGAAGGCAAACCCATTTCATTCTACTCAGGCCATGATTCACGTTTTGAATATTTATATAAATATGTCTCTGACGCAGCATGGGATCCCGTCGATGCCAATAGCACAAATCGCTTAACGGTAGGCGATAAGTACATGAATGCCGGGACCTTATATGTGGCTAAGTTTACTGAAGACGGTATCGGAGAGTGGCTACCGCTAACATTAGATGGCGTGACGACAGACGGTAGCACCCTTGCTGGTACTTTTGATTCGCAAGCGGCGATTATCTTAAATACTGCTGGCGCGGCGGATTTAGTCGGTGCGACACCGATGGACCGTCCAGAGTGGACAACGGTTGATCCGTTTACCGGCACTGTTTACTTAACGTTGACCAACAATACCAAGCGTACCGACAGCACTAACGTTGCCAATCCCCGTTTAAACAATAGCTTTGGTCATGTCATTCGTTGGGATGAAGGTGATTCGGCTACTGAGTTTAGCTGGGATATCTTTGTCTTTGGTTCACCTACTGATGGTGATGCCGAAACAAATTTATCTGGCTTAACGGACTTAAACCAGTTTGCTAGTCCAGACGGTGTAGCGTTCGATCAACGGGGTATTTTGTGGGTACAAACCGATAACGGTGCCTCTGAAGTTACTGAAGCAACCAACGATCAAATGTTGGCGATTGTACCTTCGGCCATGCTTGATGCCGATGGTAACCAACAAGTGGTAACGGCTGAAAACCAAACCCAGCTTAAGCGTTTCTTTGTTGGCCCTAATGGTTGTGAAGTCACCGGTTTTGCGATTACGCCAGACTACACCACAGTATTTGCTAATATTCAGCATCCTGGCAACTGGCCATATTCTGATAAAGCTGACCAAGCCACACCAGCTGGCACTTTGGTGCGTCCACGTGCCGCAACTGTGATGATCCGTAAAAATGATGGTGGTGAAGTGGGTATATAATCCGCAGCCATAAATGGGCGGTTACTTAGCGACAATCTAACGTTCGCTGATGTAAATTGCCCATATGTAAACTAGGATAAAACCCTGATAGACTTGCGCTATCAGGGGTTTATGTTTTGTGTATAAAGCATTTTTTGCCAAAAATAGGTTTACAAGGACAGCCATGTTAAACGGAATTCATCATGTCGCGATTATTTGTGCCGATTACCCACGTTCAAAAGCGTTTTATACGCAAGTTTTAGGGCTTAAGATTATTGCTGAGCATTACCGCCAAGCCCGTGATTCTTACAAACTTGATTTAGCCTTACCCGATGGCAGTCAAATTGAATTATTTTCGTTTAATGGCGCGCCGCCAAGACCCAGTTATCCCGAAGCACAAGGCTTGCGTCATTTAGCGTTTAAAGTCGATGATATTAACTCGGTGGTGGTTCATTTGCAGGCTTATGATGTGGTGGTTGAACCGATCCGTATCGACGAATATACCGGAAAATACTACACCTTTTTCAGTGATCCAGACGGCCTACCGTTAGAGCTTTATCAAGTTAGTTAACGTCAGTTATTTAAACAACTTTTTCTGATGGGTATTAATCCTGTTACGGTGACAGAGCTTTATC
This sequence comes from Shewanella sp. S1-49-MNA-CIBAN-0167, assembly GCF_040310145.1. Lineage (NCBI taxonomy): Bacteria > Pseudomonadati > Pseudomonadota > Gammaproteobacteria > Alteromonadales > Shewanellaceae > Shewanella > Shewanella sp. S1-49-MNA-CIBAN-0167. Next base: position 18,186 of record NZ_JBEOPO010000053.1, read on the forward strand.
AATTGAATTAATGTTAGTTGTTTAAACAACGGTTTCTGATGGGTATTAATCCTGTTACGGTGACAGAGCTTTATCAATTGAATTAATGTTAGTTGTTTAAACAACTGTTTCTGATGGGTATTAATCCTGTTACGGTGACAGAGCCTTATCAATTGAATTAATGTTAGTTGTTTAGACTGTGGTTTCTGATGGGGATTAAACCTGTTATCAGCTAATGACAAGGTGAGTGATTCATTCTGTTACGGTGACAGTCCGCTTGTTAATGCGTGCCATCACCGTTTATGAGACTAATTTACCACCATTTGGCCAGTATAAAGCACAAAGTTACGTAACAGTATTACACCTAATAAGCTCAGACAGGCGGTTCCGGCAACATAGGAATACTTGCGCTTTGAAGTGGCAGTCATAAATAAATTCATCGCTAATGGTGCCGACAATCCTAATCCCATAATACCGAACCAAAATACCAATCCCCAAAAGCCTTCACCGATAGCATTAAATGCTGCTACCTTGCTTTGACCACCACTGAAGACTAAACCTAAAAAGAAGGTAAATATAAGTAACATCTCGCCTAATATCAGTGGGATCTCTACTTTATGGATAAATCGCACTTCCTGACCATTAGGACTACCTTTAAGTAACACACCACCCAGTAGCGATGCTGCAGCACCTGAAGACAAGCCCGAAACTAAAAACAGCAGGGGTAACACTGGGGTATTCCACATAGGGAAGTGAGGTTGAGCCGATAATAGAAATCCGGTATAGGCCCCTAATGACACAGAGAATATGACCAGTAAACCGGTAATACCTGCTTCATAACGGGCTAGCATACTCGTTAGTTTACCGACAATGGGTAAACGGGTTTTGCAAAAATCATCAATAGGTTGTCGGAATGTTATTGCAATCCAAGCATACATAAACACTTGATAAAGCATTAAGATCAACACCCCCATAGACATCACTGAGGTGGGATTATAAAACACCAGAATTTTCCAAAAATCCCAAGGTTTGGTTAAATCTAATACCAAGATCCCCAAGCCTGCTAAGACGGCAATCGCTGCAACAATACACGCTGCTTGGACAAATCCGGATTGATAAGCTTTTTCTTTAAGGCAAACATGTTTTAGCAACACCGCAAAGAACATTGCACCTGCGGATGCCCCAGCTAAAAACAGGTATATGGCAATGGGCCAATGCCAGACCAAGGTGTCAAAATGGAAAGCACTCATAATATAATCTCCCCTTGCTTCGCTTTGATACGAAAGAGTTTAGGTCGGGTGCCTAAATCCAGTTTAGAGCGCTGAGTTGGATTAGCTTTTAATAGCGCAACCAGTTCAGACTCGGGATCTTTAAGATTGCCAAACACCAGTGCTTTTGTAGGGCATGCTTCTACACATGCTGGCTGTTTACCCTGTTTGAGATTGGTTTCACGGCAAAAGTCACATTTGTCCGCTGCTTTGGTCACTGGGTTAATAAATCGCACTTCATAAGGACAGGCTGCAATACAGTATTGGCAACCAACACATCTATCGGCGTTGACCGAGACAATACCGGTTTCTTTATCGATAAAGGCGGCACCCGTCGGGCAGACGTTAACGCAAGGCGCATCTTCGCAATGCTGGCAAGAATGTCGAGTAAAATGATAAAACTGATTAGGGTATTCTCCAAACGGGCCCAATCTTTCGATGCTTAGCCGTGTAACGCCCTCGGGTACATGATTAACTTCTCTACAGGCTTCCACACAGGCATTACAGCCAATGCATTTGGTTTCGTCGTGAAGCATGGCGTATTTTATATTGTTTGTTCCTACGGCCGTTTCGGCATTGGCCTGGTTGCTACTGAGCGGATATACCGACACGCCGGCAACCAATGCGCAGGTGCTTTTAAGGAAATGTCTTCTTGAATTTTCCATGATTAGTTACCTCTGCACCGTGTGGCAGTTGCGGCACACATTACTGCGATCTTTTACACTTAACCCCATCATAGGGTCAGATTTAGGATGCAATTTATGGCAAGATGTACAGCTCGTTTTTTGTGCGTGTACGTTATGAGTCCACTCTGCTTTGGCTAATTTTTTAACGGTATGGCATTTAAGACATACGCCATTTTTAGCGTCAATTGTGATGTCGTTTTCCGAAGAGAACACCATCAAATCATTAGGCTTCCTAGGGTGATTGCCTTTTTCACCATGGCATGAACTGCAGCTCATTTTTAGCCGGTCTTGGGCATGATAGCCTTGCATTGAGCCATTGCGTTTATGGCATTTCATGCATGAGTCATTATTAATTTGCTCAGTAGAGTCCGCGCTATTTGCTTCATGACTGATAAGTGTAAGCGACAATAAGCCTACATATAACATCAGTAGCCAGTAATTCCGGGACATAATCAGCCCTCTTTACAATAATTGATTAATACAAAATATCGGGTGAAAACAGTTTGTTATCACCCGACAGGGTCTTCATACCGGTAGGGATTGCTTTAGCATTTGCATGTCGTAAGGTTTGCCTCGAACGATTTCAACTAACTTAATGTTGAATTTTTCGAACAAACTTTTTGCGTTAGCATCATCTTGCTCACTGAAATCAGAGATAACTAATTTCACTTCTGACGAATCATGGTCAATCACAACATAATCGAATCGCGCATGATTTTCGGCTGCGGTTTGGGCATCCATTTCAAACACGGTATCGATTGGAACGTTGCAACAAACGTCATATTGTCCTCCCACCATTGTTTTTAGTGATTTTAAAAAGTCAAAGCTTTGAGTATCAAAAAGCATTTTCTTAAACTTAATTGCGTGATCCTCTGTATCAGGTTTAAAGAACTTTATACAAGTCATAATGAAAACAACCAATATAAAAGGAACTGCGATAAACAACACAGAGTATATAAACGCATAACTTAAAAAGACTGAAGTAATCATATAAGCCTCCAAAAAAATCAGTTTTTAATTTATTGTTTTATGAATCATCAATACGTCATTGATGTACGATTAATACTATCCTTATGTTTAATTAATTAATTGATCGTAATCAATTAAATGAGGTGATTTTAATTTATTTGATTGTAGTTATGATCTGGCTCTTATTGCTTTTATTGGTATTATTAATTAATAGGTTATTGTTTTTGATTAATCAAATTAAGTAATGGCATTTGTCATTTAGTTTTAATTAAAGATAGTAAAAATAATAAGTGATAAATTAATAAACTAAAATGTGTAAATGCAACTTATCAAAATCTAATATGTTAAATCGGATATTTCAGTTCCTGAAATCAACGTCCGCAGCTAATGTATCGTTTGTTCAAATTTAATATATGATAAATGATATTTAAAATAACTCAAATTTAATGATCTGGAATAAGTAATAGGTGGAAAATTAAGATAATGTTATGAATTATTAGGGGGAAGGTAGATTATTAGGCTATATAACTCAAAAGGAGCGTTTCAGATGAGACAGATTGACTTAGATAAATTAGATTTATTAACATTGACTATATTAGTGAGCCTTTATGAAAATAAGTCCGCCACTCATGTTTCTAGAATTTTGGATGTGCCAGCTTCAAAAATAAGTCGTTGTTTACAAACGGCAAGATCTATTTTTGGTGATGAACTCTTTATAAGAAGAAAATATGGATTAGTCCCCAATGATTTTGCCGGCAAAATTTATCCGATTGCAAAAGAAATTGTTGATTGTTCAAAGAATTTTAATCGGATGAATAGTTCAGAATCGTCACATAGTCGATACTTTGAATTGGTTATGCCTGGAATGATTGCTTATGCCTATCCACGAGCATTAATGCAAGAGATTAAAGGTCATCATAAAGACATTCATATCAATGTGAGTAACTGGAATAGTCATTCCCTAGAGAACGTTGCGAATGATCCTAACAGTATTGTTACATTTTGCTGCAAAAACCCAGAAGAGATCCTTTGTTTCAACCAAAATTTGCAGATTGAAATACTTGCGACATTTACCCAATTATACTTAATAAGTTGTAAAAACCATCCCATTTTAAAACAAGAAATCAACTTAGAAAGCATTGCTTCATATCCTTATATCAATACCTTTATCGGGATCCAACCAGCAACACTTAACCCATTTCAGGAGTATTGTCGGATTAAGGATTTGCCTCTTCAGAACGAAATGACCATTACTGGCGTATCTTCTTTATTTGATTATCTTTCAGATTGTAAGTCACTGGCTTTGACACCCTATAAAGCGGTTTACGATATGCTAGATGAGGACTCTGGTTTACATGCTTGTCAGTTATCTGAATGTGAAGTAAATCGTATTTTTGAAGTTGCAGAACCATTAAAGCTAGTCTTAGTGACTCATCCTAATGCAGAAAATGAAGATGCTACGTGGTTAAAACAGCAGATCCGCGAGTTAACCCATGAGCTTGTTTGAAAAATAAAGCCTACGCAGTTGTTGTTTACGCTATAAATGCATTATCGATATATGTTTCGATGTGAGCCTGCATATTTCATTTTTGTCTTACTATTATCTTTTTTCTGACTATTATCTGTTGGCCATTTGAATCGTTAATCGCTATTGAATAATGATTTATTTTGCTGTAGGAAGCTATTTAAAATATAGCATTAACTTAAATTTTCGAATGAATTTGAGTGAATGATTTTAGCTTAAATCTTTAAAAATTAACTCCCGAGTATTTTTTATATTCTATTTTTTGATTTACAAATTAATTTTCAATATGCATATTAATTACATCTTATGTAATATTTTTGCATGCATTTTATTTACTTGTTCTATAGCCGTTAATTTTGGGGTTTTTGTTAATGCTATAAATGTATAATGTGGTATTTGTCGTTATCGATAATAAATATGTAAATTACATATTTATTATACTGCAATTTAGGAATGTAAAATATTTGCGGTAATCTTGGTGATACTATCGATATTTGATAAATGTAAATGGTAAATATAAAAATCTAGATATTATTTTTAAGGTATGCAATACAAAGGAATAAGAGGTTAATCGTTTTATCACAAATGCTATTAAAGCTTAAGCTAATATAGCTAAGTTGGCATTATCCTTTAGTTACTCGTTAAATCCAAATTCAGATAATATTACTAATCATCAATTAGACTGATTTATTGATGAATTCATGCATTTATATCTTGTAACAGTAACCGTATGATTATAAGTAAGTATTTTTTATATTATCGTTAACACTTGTTGTTAAACATGAATACATGTGTCACCGCATGGAGTATTGCGACACTTAGCATCAATAACCCTAAACTGACCCACAAAACGCTAGGTTTAGGATCAATGAATAGCGGGCCACATCGATATGTTTATCGAGCAATTGATAACAGCAAAATGCTTTATTGATTAACCGATATCGTCGTAACATCCCTGATCAGTTTTCAAGCGCTTTATAGACATATTTACGCTAAGCTAATTTTCTTGTCTCCCATTGTTATGTACTGGGGAAAATCACGATATGAGTCAATGGCTATAAGTAAATAAGGATATGACGTGGGCACAGCTGAGTTAACTTCGATTACACCAACCAAAAGCCGTTCTTTTCTAAAAGGAGCATTAGCGGTGATGCCGCTTACAATAGCCGTGGTCCCTTGGGGCATTCTAGCGGGTTCATTTGCGCTCGAAGTTGGCCTCACTCCTGTTGAAAGCCAAGCGATGTCGGCCATTATCTTCGCCGGCAGTGCCCAATTGGTCGCCCTTGGGATGATAAAAGCCGGTATTGGTATCGGCAGTATTTTGATCACCACCTTACTTATTACCTCTCGGCATTTACTGTATGCCATGGCCATGCGCACTCATATTAGCCCGTTACCGCTTAAATGGCGTTTAGGCCTGGGCTTCTTGCTCACCGACGAACTGTTTGCTATAGCCAATCAAGCTCATAAAGGTGATACGCCAGCGCAACATCAGTTTGATCGCTGGTATGCTTTAGGCGGTGGCTTAACCTTTTATATCGGGTGGAATATTGCCACTTTGCTCGGCATTGTCGCAGGCCAGTCTATCGACAATTTAGATGCGCTGGGGCTCGACTTTGCCATCGCAGCCACCTTTATCGCCATTGTGGTGCCAACAGTTAACAAGCCCTCTATTTTGGTGTGCGTATTAGTGTCGCTTACCTTAGCGGTGGTGTGCGCGGTATTTACCATTCAAGCAGGGCTCCTTATTGCGGCAATATCGGGCATGGCAGCAGGCATGACTTATGCCAAACTCACTAACGAGGGTAATTCGGGTAGTGCCGTTTCAAATAGCGCTCATTCGGGGTCGTCTCAATCGGCCGCAGCTCATTCAGTTACTGCTGATCCGGCCGCAGAAAGCTCAGTTACAGTAAACAAGGATGAAAACCTATGACTTGGCTGATTATTTTAGCAATGGCTGTGGTGGTATTTACCAGCAGGCATTTATTACTTGAGCCTAAACTGCCCATTCGCTTAGGTAAAAACACCTTAACGTTTTTAAGTTATTCAGCCCCTGCGGTACTGACCGCCATACTCGCGCCGATTGTGTTTGTGCCAGAAGGCCAACTGGCTATTAGTGTGCACAATCCTTATTTAACCTGTGCGCTGGTGGCGACAGTGCTGGCTTACGTGACCCGCAACACCTTGCTAACGACAGTACTCAGTATGGGATTGTTTTTTATTTTGTATTAGCCCCAAATAGATGGCAAATTGTTAACTGACATTCTGCAGCGCAATAGATTAGAATAACCGCCATATTACGGATCAATTAGAGTTGAGTCATGCACGTACACATTTTAGGGATTTGTGGCACTTTTATGGGCGGTTTAGCCCTGCTTGCCCGCGCAATGGGCCACAAAGTGACGGGTAGCGATGCCAATGTTTATCCGCCGATGAGCACCCAGCTTGAACAGCAAGGTATCGAGCTAATTCAAGGCTTTGATCCTGCGCAATTAGGCAAAGAAGGCGACAATCAACCAGACCTAGTGGTTATTGGTAATGCCATGAGCCGGGGCAATCCTTGTGTTGAAGCCGTATTAAATCGCGGCATAAAATACACTTCCGGACCGCAGTTTTTGTCTGAACATATTTTGCCAGAACGTTGGGTTTTGGCTGTATCTGGTACCCACGGTAAAACCTCTACTTCAAGCATGCTCGCGTGGATCCTTGAATATTGCGGTTATCAACCCGGTTTTCTAATTGGTGGCGTGCCGCAAAACTTTGGCGTATCAGCTCGTTTAGGTCATTCGCCATTTTTTGTGGTTGAAGCCGATGAATACGACAGCGCCTTTTTTGACAAACGCTCTAAGTTTGTTCATTACCATCCACGTACGCTAGTGATCAATAATCTTGAATTTGATCATGCCGACATTTTTGCCGATCTCGCGGCTATCCAGCGCCAATTCAATCATGTTATTCGAACGGTACCTGGCGAAGGCAAGGTGATTTGGCCTAGCGATGTTGAAGCGGTACAACAAGTGATTGATATGGGCTGTTGGAGCGAACAAGAAATTTATTCTAAAGCCGCAACCATAGCCACGGATGTCGCCCATCATCCCGTCACGCCTTCAGCGAGCCAAGGTGAACCAAGTGCTTGGCAGTCGCGTACTATTGCCGACGATGGCCATGAGTTTGAGGTGCTGTTAAATAGCAAGTCGCAGGGGAGTTTAAACTGGGCTTTGATAGGTCAACACAATATTGAAAACGCCATTATGGCGATAGCGGCAGCACGCCATGTGGGCGTAGTACCAAACCATGCCATTGAAGCGCTAACACAATTTAGTCCACCAAAGCGTCGTTTAGAGCTATTAGCAACAGTCAATGGTGTGTCGGTGTATGACGATTTTGCTCATCATCCCACGGCCATAGCCACCACACTTCAAGGGTTACGAGCCAAAGTAGCTAGCAGTAACAATGCTAATGGTAAAATTATTGTGGTGCTAGAGCCGCGCTCAAACACCATGAAAAGCGGCGTACATAAAGACACCTTAGCCAATTCGATGGCATTAGCCGATGTGGGCTATTTATATCAAGCAGACAATATTGATTGGGACATAAACGCCAGTATGGCCAATGCGCCCATCCCGGTAACTGTGTGTCACAACATTGAAGACATTATTGCCTCGGTAGCTAATACCGCAAGCGATGGCGATACAGTGGTGATCATGAGTAATGGGGGCTTTAACGGTATCCACCAACAAATTATTAAGGCGTTAGCGTAACCGCTATCACCAACAGAGGGGACAACATGGCCTACGCCAAAAAAGCCAAAGCAATCAGCCTCGCCTGGACCGGAGCGTCTGGCGCACCTTATGGCATTAAGCTGCTGGAATGTTTGCTAGCGGCCGATTACCAAGTCTTTTTAATGATATCCAGTGCGGCGCGTGTGGTGCTCGCCACCGAACACGGTTTGCAACTCAGCGCCAATCCTGACAAAGCCAAAGCGCAGTTATTACAACAGTTAGCAAACTCTGATGAACCACCCAAAGGCGAGTTAGTGGTATTAGGCAAGGATGAATGGTTTTCGCCGCCAGCATCGGGTAGCGCTGCACCGAAACAAATGGTAATTTGCCCGTGTTCAACCGGCACATTAGCGGCCGTGGCGACCGGAATGAGTAATCATTTGCTCGAAAGAGCAGCAGACGTAGTATTAAAAGAGCGCGGCCAATTGATATTAGTGCCACGAGAAACTCCCTTTAGTGCCATACACTTAGAGCATATGTTAAGCCTAACGCGTAACGGTGCGACCATCATGCCAGCGGCGCCAGGCTTTTATCATAATCCCAAATCAGTACAAGATCTGGTAAACTTCATGGTTTCCCGAATACTTGACCATTTGGGTATTGACCACGACTTAACGAGTCGCTGGGGATACGGACATACTCAGCTACATGACGACATCGACAATTGAGAGATTTATGAAGCACACAATTGAAATGATGATTTCTGAAGCAGAAATCAATAAAACCCTAGACCAATTAGCTGAACGTATTAATGCCCATTACGCCAACAGTGAACGCTTATTAATGGTTGGCTTATTAAAAGGTTCAGTCGTGTTTATGGCCGATTTGTGTCGCCGGATCAAAGGCCATGTCGAAATCGATTTTATGGCAGTATCAAGTTACGGCAATACCATGAGCAGCTCTCGCGATGTGAAAGTACTTAAAGATGTGCAGTCAGACATCGCCGGTCGTGATGTATTGATTGTTGAAGACTTAATCGACTCCGGTAACACGTTAAATAAAGTGCGCGAAATGTTATTATTACGTGAGCCTAAAAGCTTAGCATTATGTACCTTAATCGATAAACCTGAACGTCGTGAAGTTGACGTGCTAGTCGATTTTATTGGCATTACCATCCCTGACGAATTTATTGTGGGATACGGTATCGACTACGCAGAGCAATATCGCAACCTGCCTTATATCGCAAAAGTGGTACCGTTAGATTAATACGGTATTCTTTGCCAGACTCCCGCACAGGCGGGATTTTTTGTTTTCATCGAGTAGAGGATTTCAACATGGCCGATAACGCCAATGCTTTAGTAATTGATAACCTTAAAAAAATCTATAAAGGCGGTGTCGAAGCCGTTAAATCAATCAGTTTGACGGTAAAGCAAGGCGACTTTTTTGCTCTGCTTGGCCCCAATGGTGCAGGTAAATCTACCACCATAGGTATTATCAGTTCGTTAGTACAAAAAACAGCGGGCTCGGTGACGGTATTTGGTTTTGATATAGATAAGCAACTCGAACATGCCAAGTTATGTATTGGTTTAGTACCGCAAGAATTCAACTTTAATCAGTTCGAAACAGTGCAACAAATAGTCGTTAACCAAGCGGGTTACTACGGGGTGCCAAAAGAGGTTGCCTTAGTGCGTGCTGAAAAGTACCTAAGCCAATTGGATTTATGGCATAAACGCCACGCGCAAGCACGTGAGCTATCCGGTGGAATGAAACGCCGTTTAATGATTGCCCGTGCCTTAATGCATGAACCTAAATTGTTGATTTTAGATGAACCTACCGCCGGAGTAGACATTGAATTACGTCGCTCAATGTGGGACTTTTTAAAGCTAATCAATCAACAAGGCGTGACCATTATTTTAACCACTCACTACCTTGAAGAAGCCGAAATGCTCTGCCGCACCATAGGTATTATCGATAATGGTTTACTGGTTGAGTGTACGACCATGAAGGCATTGCTGAGTAAGCTTGATGTTGAAACTTTTATTTTCGATTTACGAAAGCATCTCAACGCCGCGCCGCAGTTAACCAACATGACTTGCCGTTTAACGGATGATCACACATTAGAAGTCGACGTGGCTAAATCGAACAACATTAATGAGTTATTTACCCAGTTGACCGCGGCCAATATTGAAGTATTGTCGATGCGCAACAAAGCCAACCGCTTAGAAGAATTGTTTGTTGAGCGGGTAGAAAAAGCCAAGGAGTCAAAATAATGAACCACCTGTATTTTGTGGCTTTTAAAAGTATTTTAACCAAAGAAATTAATCGCTTTACCCGTATTTGGATCCAAACGCTAGTGCCGCCAGCGATTACCATGACGTTATATTTTTTAATTTTTGGTAACTTAGTCGGTAGCCGCATCGGTGAAATGGGCGGCGTGAGCTATATGGAGTTTATTGCCCCTGGTTTAATCATGATGTCGGTGATCACCAGCTCATACTCTAATGTGGCCTCATCGTTTTACAGCGCCAAGTTTCAACGTAACATTGAAGAAATCATGGTGGCACCCGTACCCCATTATGTGATGATAGCCGGTTACGTTGGTGGCGGTGTCGCCCGCGGTTTGTGCGTTGGCTTAATTGTTACCGTGGTGGCGATGTTGTTTGTTGATATCTCCTTGCATCACGTTAGCTTGGTTATTTTAACCATGTTTTTAACCTCAGTGTTATTCTCACTTGGTGGCTTAATTAATGCGGTGTTTGCCAAAAGCTTTGACGACATCAGTATTATTCCCACGTTTATTCTGACCCCGCTCACCTACTTAGGTGGGGTATTTTACTCGTTATCGTTATTGCCACCTTTTTGGCAAGGTGTGTCGGGCTTAAACCCTGTGGTGTATATGATCAACGTATTCCGCTACGGCTTTTTAGGGTTTGCTGATCTCAGCGTACCGTTATCCATTGCCATTATGCTGGGCTTTTGCGTCAGCTTATGGACACTGGCTTATTACTTGATATCGCGCGGCATTGGGTTGCGTAGCTAATACGTAACACGCAGAAAATGAATTAGAAAGGACTCGCAAGAGTCCTTTTTTGTGGGTGTAAATTAGAAAATATTTACCTTGTAGGCTTATTCACAGGCGGGCTAATTATCACTTTTAACTGTAATCCATTGGGCTTTGTACACCTGTTTGGTGTAAACCTGCAACATGGGTATAGATTTGGGTTGTTTTTACATCATTATGGCCGAGTAATTCCTGCACGGTTCTTATATCGTGACCACGCCTCAGTAAGTTTGTTGCAAAAGAATGCCTAAAAGTATGAGCGGTAATGCGTTTAGTGATCGTCGTTTTCTGAACTGCTTTTTTTAATGCCTTTCTAAATGTTGTTGGGTCAATATGATGTCTGCATATGTAGCCATTAACAGGATGCGACACGCAGTGAACCGAAGGGAAAAGGTATTGCCAATGTAATTGTTTGGCGCTTGTTCCAAACTTTTTGAGTAAGCTAGGAGGTAATGAAGCCATCCCTAATCCCTGAGACAAATCGTGAGCATGAGTCTCTCGCACGTGGCACATCTGCTGCTGTATGGGATCAATGGTCATTTTAGGTAAAATACAAACTCTATCTTTTTTACCTTTACCTCTAAATACAAAAAGTGTTCGATTTTCAAAATCGATATCCTTAAGTCTAATACTTAAAGCTTCAGTTAATCTTAACCCTGCGCCATATAATAAACAGCCAATCAGTTGGTATTTACCGTGTAAATGGTCGATGACCTGTTTGGCCTCTGCATCATTTAAAACCTGCGGAATTCGAGTTGGTGCTTTTGCATACGGGAACTGCAAATTGTCGGTATCGATGGCTAGTACATGTTTAAACGCAAAAACAAGGGCGCAAAGGGCTTGCTGTTGTGTACTGCTGGAAACACGCCGTTCGTTTGCTAAAAAACATAAAAACTGTTCAATATGTGTAGGTAAAATATGTTTTGCAGCAGTAAACTTAAAATATTTTATAAAATAACGGTTCCAATAAAGGTATGATTTTTCAGTTTGGTAACTGTAATGCCTCACTCGAATTTGTTGTCGAATTGCTTCTATATATCCTGCTCCCGCCATAACGTCCCCCTTTATGTTACCTGTACTGTGCATCCATACAGTTATAATGGGTTTTGAATGAATTGCAATAAAACGTGTACAAAAAACAATCTAAAGTGCTAAAGATGAATCAATAGATAAAACCTAATCTATTGATATTACGTGATTAATTTTTTTAGTATTTAATTCCGACACTTTTAACGCGCAATCGAAGTTTTATATCGGAGGTTAAGAGTCATTAAATTGCTTTACATCAATGAGATAGAAAATGTAGGATGATATAAATCAATAACTTAAACGGTCGGCTTTATCGGTCGAGCCGTTCAATAAGCTGTTAACTGTCTATGAGTATGGAAGTATCACAAATAAATAAAATGGAGCTAGCTGAGAAGCTTGAGTCCTATTTGTCTGGAAAAATAGATCATGAGGCTATCAAGTCTCATGCCTGGAGTTTATCTGATGCCTCACCAAAAGAACCCACGGAAGCCGAAAAAGTTTTTTGGTCCACTGTATTTACAATAATTCACTTAGCAGATGATGAGCACTGGAAAGACGGTTGCACTCAAAGAGATTTAGGTGAATTATTAATCCAGCTAAAAGGTGGCAATAGCTAGCTATGTGCCAACGGCAACAGTTAACAAGTTTATCAACGAACGCCACTTCGTGGCTGGACAGCCTAAAGCGTGGCTTCGCCACAGGCTGCCCGTTATAAAGGCGTTATATCTCAAGGAGATCTCGTGCCAGGAATTGAAGTCGAAATTGCGCCTCCAACGAATTGGCAAGACTTCGAGCGACTTACGCTCGACTATGCACGGAGGGCTTGGAAAGACGACTATGCAGAACGCCACGGTCGTCAAGGTCAAGCCCAAGCAGGCGTAGACGTCTTTGGCTACAACCATTCTGCTCGCGAAGAAACCGGGATTCAGTGTAAGAAGAAGCAAAATTCAGCCTCTCCATCGAAACGACTAACAAACTCTGAAATCGATGCCGAAGTATCGGCAGCGAAGGGCTTCAAGCCAAAACTGGGTCGCTTTGTCATCGCTACCACTGGTCCAAGAGATGCAAACTTGCAGGCGCATGTGCGTACGCTAAATAGTTCTGGCCAACCATTCAAAGTGTCGTTGATGTTTTGGGAGGACTACCAAGACTTTCTCAACGACCACACCGATCTTATGTATCGGTATTACAAAGAGGTGCTGGAGTACCGAGCTAGCTACGATGGGCTAGAGCACTACTTGCTTCTGTTGAGTTCTGCGTTTGACCGCCCTGCCATAAGAACTCCGTTTCATTTGGAGAATCGAGCTACTGATTTCATTCAAGCAATCGGTGATACCCAGAGTGCAATCGCTACCGGACGCCTGGTAGATCGCGAATGTCGAGTGATCGATGAATGCAGAATTCCAAAGCCGCAAATTGCGGGACTGAAAAAAGCTGCGAAGCTCCTTCAGTGTGCCCGGGAAATCGCGACTCAAGCTTTGCACGATGGCGGAATCGTTGAACATGAGACAGTAATTGAAATTCCGTCTCGTGAAGTCGCTCAACAGTTGAATTCCTTACGAAAACAGGCAGTCGATCTACTTAACAAAGAACTTGTTCAACGCAGTTTGGAACCGGTCGAATTTTGCGAAAGTTGAGATATAACAAGCGCATGTTGTCGGATTGGTTTTTCGCTGCGCTCCAAACCAGCCGCAAATGCGGGCGTTAGGCATTCAGGAGAGTTCAGTGTTGAATCGTAGTTTATGTATCGTATTATCTGTTATTACTATTAGCGCTTGTCAAAGTACTGGCGTAATTCCAATGGATCATGGTACTTATATGATCGGTAAGAAAGACGGTTCTCCTGGTTTAGGTGTATCGCTAAGTAATAAAGCAGACGTTTACAAAGAGGCTAATGCTTTTTGCCACGAAAAAGGACTTGAAGTAGAAACTATTAAGGTAACAGTTTCACCAGCGCAATTAGCTAAACTTGGTTCAACTGATCTTGAGTTTAAATGCGTAGCTTCAGTGCAATAAATGCCTAACAAATAAGGATAGGCCGCGCGAAGCCGCGTCCTTATCCCAAGTGTTGAACAAGCCCGAACACCGAGAGTGACT
>NZ_JBEOPO010000054.1:0-30726 GCF_040310145.1 Shewanella sp. S1-49-MNA-CIBAN-0167
TGCCGATACACTCGGTGATACAATTAATGATAACTTTCAGAAATTAAAACCTGCAGTTTGAATTCACTTGAGTATATGTATCGTTATCGAGTTTTGAAAGAATGTTTTGCGTTTGCGGATAGCAAAATTATACGAGTTATAGTGAACGATGAGGTTGTGAATAGGGTGCGTTGAATGTAGAGGCAGCAAATTGATCAACAAAATAAATGAATCTTGTATACTAATATCCGTCTCATTTACATAAAACTAATCTTTCCCTACTAATGCGCGCAATGCAGACTGACACTCCAACGATTCACGCACCTTGGACAGCCGCATTTCGAGCTGCGCGCGGTCATGACTGGATGCAAAGCAGCGAGCGGTCAACTCTGCAATCCACTGCAGCTGTTGGTCGAGTGCTCTCAAGCGGCTCGGGCAGATCGTTAGACTTCCGATGGTCTCGATGGCACCGAGCATGCGTAGCAGTATCGCAAGATTCACTTCGGCGCTACTTCGAATCTGGTCGAAAGCATCGGCCAATAGACTCTCAAAGCTCGGAACAATCACCACCATCCGCAGAGTTTCTCCCTCGTAACGATACAATGGCGGAAATTGCCGACTGGCCAATCGAGCCATAATCGAGGTCAGATAGTCCACGCACATCACTGCGGTTGAAGTGTCGTTAACCCCGGGGGACAGCGCTTTTATGGCCATATCAACAATCTGTCGAATACCGAAAGCAGGATCCTGACCCACTGTGCGATGGCGGCCAATACTGTAAGCCGCATTCAAAGTATCAATCAGTTTCTGTTCTGGCGGGAAAGTCAGGGCGAGCGACACCAGAGCCGTATCTTGGACAATGAACGAACCGATGCCGTGCTCCATACGCACTATGGTTCTGTTGTCACTCGCCAAACATATTAGTGTATTGTTATTCACGTCTAAAACGTAACCACTGCGGGCTGCCGGCACGGGATACCAGACCAGCTCATCCAGAGACTTGAATATCGGGTGTCGATCTTCATCTCCATTTTCATTTTCATCAAGTTCCTCATCCGGTTTTATCGGCAGCAACCTATCTATGGCAGCATTGGTTTCCTGAGCGACCGAAGCGATGATGCTTGATGCCTGGATTGACAAGGCAATATGATGAATAAAATAGATAAGGACCCCCACACCAACAAGCGACATCACAAAGGCAAAAAACACCGCCAGACTGGGCACAAACTCATCACCACCACCACTGCCACGAATGGTGCGTAATACAATCAGACAATAAGCGAAAATACTCGCAAAAACCCCCAGAGTTGCTTGCGTGACACTGTTGCGCATGAAGTTCCTCAAAATACGAGAGGTGTACTGGCCCGACGCCAGCACCAAGGCCAGCAGTGTCATGGAGAAGGTGATCCCCATTACAGTCATCATCGAACCAGCCAAAGTGGACAACATCTGGCGAGCGCCTTCTGCACCGACCCCAAACAGCCGTGGCCACTGAATTAGCCATCGGTTTAAACCGGCAGACTCTACTTCGATCAACACAACCGCTAAGGTCATACTGACAGCGACCATCAGTGAAGGCATAAACCAAAAGCTCGATTGCAGATTCCCCCAAAACTGTCTTAACTTAATCATGTGGCCACTCCTAATTTGAATTTTCAACATGTATCGTCGTGTTTAAGGAACTAGGCTTTCTTCTTAACCAAACTAATTATGAATAACAAAATAACAGCGCCTATAGTAGCCATAATGATAGAGCCTAATAAACCGCCTGTTGATATGCCGAGTAAGCTAAATATAAAACCACCTACTACAGCACCAACAACTCCTACAATAATATTGCCTATGACACCAAATCCTCCGCCCTTTATTATGTTGCCTGCAAGCCACCCTGCCAAGGCGCCTATTCCCAAAAATATGAGTAAACTAATAATGTCCATGTTGCACTCCTGTGCTAATTTATAGTGCGCCTATTTGGCGCAATGACCATGCTGTTTATTTGAATCTGGAGGTAGCCGACTTCAGCGAATTGCCAAGCGAGTTCCACGCACCATCCATACCTGCTTTGAGCTCCTCCCATGCACCGTCACTGGATTCCTTAAGTTCGGTAAGTTTGCTGTTGGCCGATTTTTGCATCGTTCGCAGTTCCTCGATTTGTTTGTAGTACTCAATTTTTGCATCGGCCTCCGCGTTATCAGCTTTGGCCTTGAGCTTATCGATCTCTGCGCTCCACTGGTCTAATTGTGCTCGTAGTTTTTTTGGTAAGCTTCTTTCTTGTTCATGGTTAAACTCCTTTGTTGTTGTGAGACCTATTAGGGCCGATGTTGATGTTATGACACTTTTAATGTCGCTCATTCTTTCTGGATAGAGCTAAGATCAATCAAGATATGATCAGATCAAAAACCACAAAATAAGCAATAAAACGATACATAAAACCACAGAATCTAGAAGCTGCGGTGCTTTAATTAGATACAAGATGTCATCGATTTTCGATAACAATTTAATCCATCTAGGTCGATATTGATCCAATACGTTAACTCGTTTATCTATCGCTTTGGCTGCTCTTCTGCCACTTTCAACAGCACCTTCAATACTCCAGACTTGAGCCTGAGTCTTAGTGTGGGCTCCGGCCAAGAATAGATTAAAAACTGGCGTTTTTTGAGATGGCATAAATGCTTGAGTGTTGGTGGTGTTTACCCACTTTGGCTGTAGCGGCGTTATTCCATCACGGGAAAAGTGCCATTCATGCCACACTTCAACTTTTTCAATTGTAAAATCTTTCAACTCTTTGCCGTCATTCGCTTGTTTAATCAATTGATTTAGTGCGCCGCAACTCAAGATTTGAGCCTTCACTTCTTCGATAAACTCTTCTTTGGTGCAGAGACTGACGGGCTTATGGAATATCCTCCCAGGGAAGCCGCCAATACAAGACGTGCCAGTCCAAAGAGATTTGATGTTTTGCCCCAAATCCACTTCCTTGTCCCAAACTTGTTCTTCGGCGAACACTGTCAAATTAAATTCTGAATCACTGATCACCGCTGCAGTCCGCTTTCGAGGAAGTTTGATTTCGTCTGAAAATGCTAACCGAAAAGAGACTTGAGTGTGTGGGCCGTCTTGAACAAGCGGTGTAAACAATTTTAATTCTTCTTGACGCTCAAGCGCGGGAGTTTTACTTAAAATATCAACCATCAAGTAAGGATTGATGGCCACAACATAAATATCGCCTTTGATCTCCTCATTACCGACAAAAGCGGAGACTATTTTGCTGCCGTC
Source organism: Shewanella sp. S1-49-MNA-CIBAN-0167 (assembly GCF_040310145.1). Taxonomy (NCBI): domain Bacteria; kingdom Pseudomonadati; phylum Pseudomonadota; class Gammaproteobacteria; order Alteromonadales; family Shewanellaceae; genus Shewanella; species Shewanella sp. S1-49-MNA-CIBAN-0167. Next base: position 3,250 of record NZ_JBEOPO010000054.1, read on the forward strand.
GAACACTAATTTGGTGAGCGGTTTCTGCCAATAGAATTTCACGCCCTTGTGTGCAAGGTATTTAACCCAAGGATTGAACCAGTATTCACTACTGGGCCCTTTTAGGAGCAGCCAACCGTCTCCGGCACCTTGCTGCCATGCGGGTCCATCTTGATCAGATTTATGCTGGTGCGCGGGCTTTGTCGTAAATTGCTTTCTAAAAAAATCCCCTGCTGTGTGCAGTGACACGTTGGACCAATCAGAGCCAATCCAAGGACCGAAACAAGAACGCCACGCGTTATAACTTTGCACGCTAAGCATAGGTTTCCAAGCTTGAGCCGCATTCACCTTGGCATATACCACATGGCTTCGATGATTTGAGGTCCAAGTCTTTAACATTAAATAGCACGCTCTGGTAAACTCCCAATTGCTCATGCCAAACATCTTGTTAATACTTTTAAATCCCTCATCGTAAAATTGCGCCTGACCAGCATCAGGGAATATGCCAAAATCAATGGGCCGAGACAGGGCCAAATCATAAACGCTGCCCTCTTCATTGAATGGAATTTTTTTCATCAAATCAAAAACATTATGGTACCAAGGTCCCATGCCGTGCCAAGAATACTCGGTCGGTATATTGTCGTGACTAAGGCGTGAACTTCTGAAGAATCCCCCCGGCTCATCAGCCGTTTCATAAACTGAAACAAGATACCCCAGTTCGGCCAACTCATGTGCGGCGCTTAATCCGGCAATGCCAGCCCCAAATATAACGACAGATTTCATTATTTATCTCCATGATTAAAGTTCGTCCTAGGGAGTGAGCCCCTACACAGCTGCATTCAGGCTGTCTCGGGCGGTTAGCACTAGAAGGTAGTATTTGGTTATTTTCATCCGTGGTTGTGGTTTTTTGGCTCGATAGGGTTATGTCGTAAAAATAGGATCTCAACAAGCAGAATAACCAACATGACAACACCAGCGACACCTAACACCAATGGATCGCTGTTTATCTTGATCCAGACAAAACCGGCTAGAACGATCAAGTCAAGGATAATCGCGACCATAGGGAATGCGCGTTTAGCACCCACTTCGTCTCGCAGGTGACGTAAAACACCCCAGTGGATCGCCATGTCCATAATCAAATAAAAAATGATACCCATGGCCGCAATCCGCGTCAGGTCAAAAAATATGGTCAACAGCAAACCTAAAATGACGGTATAAACCAGGGTGTGCTTTTGGATGCTACCGGGCATGCCAAAATGGCTGTGGGGAACGAGTTTCATATCAGTCAGCATTGCCAACATCCGCGAAACCGCAAATATACTGGCAATAACACCGCCTGCTGTTGCTATCATGGCCAAAACAACCGTAAACCAGACCGCGTATTCGCCCAGTGCAGGCTTTGCGGCTGCAGCCAACGAGTAATTTCTTGTTTCGATGATTTGCGCTAGTGATAAGTTACTTGCGACGCCAAAACCGACGAGCGTATAAATTACCACACAAAGACCGATGGAGATCATGATAGCTCGGCCCACATTTCTGTGAGGGTCAGTAAGCTCTGAACCACTATTGGTAATGGTGGTAAAGCCCTTAAAGGCCAAAATACCCAGCGCGGTTGCACCAATAAAACCAGCTATTGTTGCACCAGAAGTTGAGGCGTCTGGACTGACTGTTGAGAAATCGACTTCCACCGTGCCAGCTACCATTACGCCAACGATACCGAACAAAACTATACCGCCAATCTTAATAAAGCCGAGCACCGACGCGACACCTTCGATCATCTTGTTGGCGGATAAATTGATCAGAAACGCCACCAGCAATAATCCAGCACCCAGTGTTGGCACTAACACGCTGCTATCATCGATACCAAACAGCTGTAATGTATAAGTCCCAAAGGTACGCGCCAGAAAACTCTGGGCAATCACCATAGAAAAATACATCAACAGGGAATGAAAGGCGGTTGTCACCGTGCTGCCATAGGCTTTTTTTAGGTACATGGCAATCCCACCGGCGGAAGGATAAGCATTGGACAATTTTACGTAAGAGTATGCGCTGAATAACACAACCACCGCAGCCGAAAGAAAAGCCAGCGGGAAAAGACTTCCGGTCATCTGGGCCATCTGCCCCGTCAAGGCAAATATGCCAGCACCAATCATAACGCCGGTGCCAAGCGCAACCGCACCAACTAATGTCAGACTATCTTTTTGATAATGTGACTTTTTATCTTCATGGTCATGCATACGCCCTCCGTGATTTGTCTTTTATATAAGCAACTTTTTATCCTGCTATCCTAAAGTGCCTGTTTCAACAACGAGAAAGCGAACACACCAAGTTTCATCATCGAAATAAACGTCTTTGATATGACCAATGTTGCCATCTGTAGCACTGATGACATAGTCCTCTATATTGTTAACGGTGCGTAACATAGGTATCTTCTCCTTCGAATGTTAAATGTACCAACATGAGAGCGATACAGAACTATTAAAAGCGGCAACGCTGTCTGTACGCTATCAAACGTTGGTGTCATTTTCATGCGATTGACGAACGGCTCTGTGTCTATGTATCCGAGTTAGTTGCCAAATCAGGTCTATTGATGAATGTGTTAACGCACGGACACCAGACCGAACGTTATTCACCGTAGAAGAACCGTCGGCAATCTTGCCGACGGTTAGAAAAATGCTGGAAGAGGATATGAATATAGTCATTAAACCTTCGTTTTAGCGTTCGGTCTGACTTTGGCGTTGCTGCCGTGTAGTTGCTGCTGTGTAGTTGCATGGCGCGGGCTGACAGCGTGTCTCAGGAGATGACCTATTTCAGTGTCGCTTGCAGGGTAATATCCTCAACACCGGCAAGAGCCTTCGATACCGGGCAGTCACACTTTGCCGCAGCCGCAATCTCCTGAAATTTCGCCTCGTCGATGCCCGCAACCTCTGCGCTCATCGTCAACGCGATGCGGTCTATAACAAAACCTTCGCCTTGTTTAGCGAGACGAACGCTGGCCTTAGTGTCGATATTGGCGGTGGCAAACCCTGCCTTATCACAGGCGAATGAAAACGCCATCGTAAAACACGCGGCATGGGCTGCGGCTAGTATCTCTTCAGGGTTAGTGCCACTTCGGTCATCCTCGAAGCGACTACCGAAGCCGTAAGGATATTGCTTCAGTGCACCGGTCTCGGTACTTATTTTACCTTGGCCTTTCTTACCTTGACCTTGCCACTGGATAGTTGCTATTTTTTCAATCATGGTCTGTCTCCTAAATATCAAATTTCTCAAGAAGGGTTTCACTTTTTGACAGTAGTGGTAATTATTCCCTTGTTATTAAAGCATTTATAGCTTATCTGATTACTATAAGCCGGTTGTCACAAACAGATGTAAGCTGGTCAGTTCCGGCGCTAAGGATTGGGTAAACTGAGACGACTTATACTTTCAATGTATGTCAGTCTGGACTTGACCATAGGTATCCGTCTGTGCGATATCCAACAGATGTGACGGCTCGAAGGCACTAATCTGATTACGTGAAATAGCGCTGGGGCGTTGCAGAACCTCATGTTCCAATCGAAGACATGCTTCTAAACTTCACCTCTGTACACTTTCGTTTCAGCACCAACTAGCCTCATCTGTTGGATGCTTCAAAAGCTCTTCAATATTAGCAAGAATTACGCCAAAACCTATGTTGCCATACAATGTTTGACGCCCACCATCAAGGACATATGAAGGACTACCGTTAATGCCTTGACTCTTTGATTTTTGATAATCACCCATTAAAGATGCCATAGCAGAGCCATCACCAATGCTGGTATTGATGGTGTTTAGGTCTAGTCCATTGGCGTTAACTAAATCACAGAGGACTTCAAGGTTGCCTATATCCAAGCCATCAACAAAAAATGCGGTTCGAAATGTTAGCGCCATATCGATACTTTTCTTTTTATCATAAGTAATCTCTACCGCTTTAAGCATCAAATGCGCATTGGCTGAAGTGGTGGGTCTAACTTGCGTCCATACTTTTGGGTTTATATAAGCATATTCAAAGGCAGATGCTGACTGTTGTATGTGCTCAGCAAAGCCAATAAACCCGCCTTTTGATTGCCATTGAGTGTTTATTTTTGTCGGTACATCACCAAAAACGTCAACGTAGTAACATTTAAGTTCGATTTTGTGTCCCAATTTTTTATTAAGTTCATCAACACGTTTCTGAGCAATCCAAGCCCAGACACAAAGAATGTCAGTGTAATAATCTATGATTAAGGTTTTATCCATTTGGCATGTCACTCCTTCATCTGAGGATCTTTAATCGCACGGTACGATAACGTCAGAACTTCAAATCATGTCATCAGCCAATCTGACTGTCTGTGCGACTGCGTACATACACTTATTTACAGGCATTTCTACGCCATTGTATGTACACAGACGTTTAGACATAGTGCTGAAAAGGAAGTGTTTTTGTCGTGACTGTCGATAAACTTGTTAGCAAGTTCAACCAAACGAATACAACTATGTTTGTCCTTACAGGCATCAATACTCGAAGTATCAACCGGCGTAAAACTAATGAGGTGGTAAACAGCAAACAAAGTGAGCGATGCCCTCGATTAGTGCGATTAGTGCGATTAGTAACGAAGTTAACGGGCGTAGAGCATAAAAAAGCCATTCAATGGCTTAATAAATCAGCGATTCCCCTAGCGGTAAAACGCCGTTTTATTGGTGTTTTCATAGCGATATTGGCTGCCGTAATCATAATTAATAGGTTGTGCCATGTTATCGTGATGTTATTACACCCAACCGTTCATGTAGATACATACAAGCTATGGTAAATTTATACTCACCTTGTATTGGCTAGTATCTTGTTGTTTTAATTGGGTAACGCTATCACAACCTATGACAGAGCAAAAAACTGAAATTGAAACCAAGGCATCATTTATGCGAAAGCAAATCGCACTCAGATAGCACGTGAACAGACCAATTTAAACACGTTTCCTACGGATCTACAGTCGGTGTCTATTTTTATGTACGGATCGCCTGGGGCCGGCAAAACAAAAGCTTCAAAAACGTTTATTGACATGTTTGATGATACGGGAACTATTAGGCTGGCCCCAGATCAGCTAAGAGTCTTTTTTCAAGAGTACACTGGTGAAAATTCATGCCTATTTCAGAAAGCTGCCAGCTTTATTATTGAGCGACCCCTAGTTTGCCACGACAGGCAGTCGCTCAGGTGGTAGAGATGCACTGGGCCAAGTAAGGCGCCGTTCGGCTCGCCGGGTGGGCGGCCACTGCATGGGGCGTGCCAGCGACCACTATACAGCCTCCCTTATCACCGCCTTCAGGGCCGATGTCAATAACCCAGTCGGCGGCGGCAACCACGTCCATGTCGTGTTCGACCACGATCACGGTATTGCCGGCATCGACGAGCCGGTTGAGCTGGGCGAGCAGCAATAGCACGTCGGCAGGATGCAGCCCTGTTGTGGGCTCGTCGAGAATGTACAGCGTATGGCCGCGGCGTGCCCGCTGCAGCTCGGTCGCGAGCTTGATGCGTTGCGCCTCTCCTCCGGAAAGCTCGGTGGCGGGTTGGCCGAGTCGTAGGTAGCCGAGCCCCACCTCATTAAGGGTTTTAAGGCTGCGCAATGCCGAGGGTACATCGGCGAGAAACACCATTGCCGCATCCACTGTAAGCCCAAGCACCTCGGCTATATTCTTGTTACAGTATGTCACCTCGAGGGTCTCAGGGTTGTACCGCGTGCCATCGCAGTCGGGACAGGGCGAGTAACTGCCAGGTAAAAAAAGCAGACCGACCGCCACAAATCCCTCGCCAAGGCAGGTCTCGCAGCGGCCACCCGGCACGTTGAACGAGAACCGGCTAGCGCCGAACTTTCGGCTCCGAGCCTCGGGGGTAGCGGCGAATGTGGTGCGCACGGCATCGAACAGGCCTGTATAGGTGGCGAGGTTGGATCTCGGTGTGCGACCGATTGGTTTCTGGTCAACGCGCACCAGTCGATCGATCAGATCCGCCCCGGTGATAGCCTCAACCGTGGTGATTTCGACGGGTTTAGGCTCGGGTTGTTCATCCTTCTCCCCGGCCACCGAGGCTGTGGATGCGTTCCCGTCACTGGGTTCAGGATGAAGGTGCAAGCCAACGGTCTCGGCAAGCACCTGGCTCACTAGGGTGGACTTGCCTGAGCCCGAGACACCCGTGACCGCGGTCAGAATGCCGAGCGGAAACTCAGCGTCGAGGCCGCGTAGGTTATGGCGGGTGATACCCGTCAGGCCAAGCCAACCGAGCGGTTGTCGCAGCTCGCGTGCAGCCGGAACTGGGCGCTCGCTTGCAAAGAGAAATTTTCGCGTGATCGAGGCAGGTACATCTTTGAGTCCCGCTGTAGGTCCGCTGTAGAGGACCACTCCGCCCTGCTCTCCCGCATGTGGGCCGACGTCGATGACCCAGTCGGCGCGGCGCACCAAGTCCATATTGTGTTCAACGATAAAAACTGAGTTACCACTAGATTTGAGCTCGTCGAGTACGGCTAGGAGCGGCTCGGCATCGGCCGGGTGAAGCCCAGCGGAAGGCTCGTCGAGTACGTAGATTACGCCAAAGAGCCCAGAGCGCAGCTGGGTGGCAATGCGCAGCCGCTGCATTTCACCAGGAGAGAGCGTGGGTGTTGCGCGGCCTAGACTTAGGTATCCGAGGCCGAGATCGAGCAGCACGTCGAGGCGGCGAGAGAGATCCTTGGTGATAGTCGCACCCGGGGTATTGGCGGCCGCCGGACGGTCAAGCACGTGGCGGAGCTCGGTGAGCGACAAGCTGTTGAACTCGGCTATGGTGCGGCCGTTAAAGGTAACGGCGAGTGCTTCGCTGCGCAGTCCGCTGCCCGCGCATATTAAGCATGGTCCAGATTCAACATATTTCAGTACACGGTTACGCACCGAAGCGCTTTTTGAATCGGCGAGCGTGTGCATCACATAACTCTGCGCGCTCCAGAACTTCCCCTTGTAAGGCCGGGGCCGTTCTCTCTCCGGCATGATGTCGACAACGGGTTGTTCCTCGGTGAACAAGATCCAATCGCGATCGGCGCAGGACAGCTGTTCCCAAGGTATGTCCACATCATGGCCGAGCGCAGTGAGGATGTCGCGCAAGTTCTTACCCTGCCACGCCCCAGGCCAAGCCGTGACGGCGCCTTCGCGAATGCTCAGTGAAGGGTCGAGCACCAGCGATGCCTCGGTGACTGTGTGCGCGGTTCCGAGTCCCTGGCATTTAGGGCAAGCGCCCATGGCGGTGTTGGGTGAAAAGGAGTCCGACTCGAGGCGCAAAGCCCCATCAGGGTAAATACCTGTACGGGAATAAAGCATCCGCAGAGAATTCGAGAGAGTGGTGACTGTGCCTACACTTGAGCGTGAGTTGGGTGTACCTCGGCGCTGCTGGAGTGCGACGGCTGGCGGCAATCCAGTAATTTCGTCCACCTGAGGCGTATGACCTTGCTGGATCAGGCGCCGGGCGTACGGCGCGACGGACTCGAAGAAACGTCGCTGGGCCTCAGCGAAAATGGTGCCAAAAGCGAGCGAGGATTTGCCAGAGCCGGACACCCCTGTGAAAGCAACTATCGAGTCCCGGGGTAGATCCACGTCAACGTTCTGCAGGTTATTTTCTCGGGCGCCGCGCACGCGCACAAACCCCGCGGGTATGGAGTGCGAAACTGATGTTGGTGTTGGGGTGTGGCTACTGAAAGTGTCAACTGGCAAATCAAGGCTGCCACTATTCTTTCCTTTGTTCATTCTTAAAGACCCCTTAGGTTAATTCTTGTCTAGATGTGCAGGATATGATGGGACTTACAGAAAATGATTGCTTCTACTGGCATTAATGCGGAATTCTCAGCCTATGTTGCCATTTATTTCATGGCACAATAATCAAGCCATACATGGTCTAGTTTACTCAGTCAGGATGAACAGAGTTCATGGTATGCTCTTAATCAAGAGCATAAGATCACTATCTCAATTAAAATATGCCATATATGGACGCTCCCGGTGAGTCAAGATAATACTCTGCTCATCCAAGGCTTTTGGCCTTAGTTTTCTATTCTACTGCTTCATACAATTAAAATATGCCACCCATTTTTAAGATAACACATAACGCCTTTCGTTTTTGAGTTGCCAACACCTGCTATGATTTTCTTAACGTACAGATTCAACCGAGTGATTTGAATAATGTTTACTCAATGGCCACAAAATTACTCATTAGTTAAAACCAAGGCAACCTATTTCGGCATATTCACCTTGAGGATTATATATTTCTACTAGCCTGCGCAATAGTTCTACTAGCCTGCACAACTCAGAAACAGAGGTAATAGCATTTAGGAACCGTTCCCACATATTTTTAAATCAGTCATTTGAATTTAAAACTCCTTAGCTTTAGCAATCGAATAATTTACCGCTTGAGCCAATTCGAGCTTTGGCGGCATGACGAGTTCATTAGGATCAATATGGACATCGATCACACAGGCATTTTTGCTAGCAAATGCTTCTCCCAACGCTTTTACTAGCAGCTCAGGGCGATCTACACTCCAACTTTCACCACCGCATAAGCGAGCAAACTCTGAAAAATCAGGATTTTTAATGCTGTTTTATAATTAGGGTAACCACTGTTTTCTTGCTCTAGTTGAATTAACCCTAGCTTGGCGTTGTTAAAAATAATAACCTTTATGGGTAATGTTAGATTGACGGCAGTAATAAACTCTTGCATTAACATACTAAAACCACCGTCACCAATAAGTACTACCACCTGCCGCTCAGGAAATTTCAATTGCGCGCCTATCGCACCGGCCATGCTAAATGCCATTGTCGCCAAGTTGCCTGAGAGGGTAAATAATTGTTGTTCAGTAACGGGGAGATGTCGTGCGACCCATGCGGTCACTGTACCCGTATCACAAAGAAAAATGGCATCTTTGTTCGCAAGCTCACCGACGGTTCGAGCCAGGAACTGTGGTTTTATTGCCATATCTTGCGAGCTTTCTTTTTCGCTTTGCTCTTCTGACCAACTCCTTTTCTGTTGACGACATTCAGTAAGAAAGTTGTCGTTGTCTTTTTGAGGTAAATCAACTATTAATTGGTCTAGTACTTCACTTACAATCTCAAATGATAAACCCTAGCAGAAAATACTTTAGCCTATTCGCTATGTTGCTCGATTTAACCATTCCTGAAAATTATCTCGCGTGCGCTGGCGAACAGACGCCGGGAACAGTTACGATTTATTCTAATGGACATCTAATCGATTCGCGTAAGGCTGGAACGATATTCGATCTTATCTGTAACTTAGCAGAGTGGCCCAGTGACTCGACAAAGGAGAAATACTATGAAGACGAATGAAGGTATGCTAGATCGCACGCTCCGCGTTACCGCCGGTCTAGTTCTTATCGGACTGGCTGCCACCGACACAATTGGCATGTGGGGCTATATTGGCGTTGTGCCGCTGCTTACAGGAGCGGTAGGCTTGTGTCCTCTATACTCGCTCCTAGGTATAAACTCCTGTTCGGTGAGTAAGCGCTGAATCGAATCCACAGCGAATGCCCAGCTATCATAAAACACCATGTAAATATCCTAATAGAACTCGCGGTCATGGTACTACTTTGTTCGCGAGGTTCAGTTAGTGAACTCGGAACTGTACTGCTTAAACACCCGAGGTCATTGTTACTGCCAACAGATATCTAATCGCAAGTTCTACGAACTTATTTTATTCAGCATTTTTCTAGAAAGGCCTGCTATGAAAGTCATTGCATCACCCTCCCAGATTAATCCTTGTGAAGAATCATGTGTTAAAATGGCACTTATTGCAGAAGGAGGTGGTCAACGAGGAATATTCACAGCAGGTGTATTAGATGCGTGGTTAGAGAATGATTTTGATCCTTTCGATTTATTTATAGGGGTGTCTGCAGGATCACAAAACATTACAAGCTTTTTATCTCGTCAGAAAGGTTATGCCAAGAGATTAATTGGTGAATTAACACGTCGTAATAATTTTTATAAACTAGGCCGTGGATTAGCAGGTGGCAATGTTGTTGATTTGGATTGGTACTTTGATAAAACCATTCAAGGTAGCTTTGCCTTAGACTTTACGACAGCAACTAAATCATTGGGTCAACGAGAATTATTGATCAGCGCAACTAATTCACTCGATAGACAAGGCTATTTCTTAAGCCCAAACGGTCATATAAGTCACTGGCGCCAATTGCTTAAAGCCTCGAGTGCATTTCCTTTTTTGTATAAACAAGGGGTTAAGCTCGCGCCTAGGCAGGCCGTTAGCCCAACAAATAAGGCCAAAGCAAGCGTTGATGACCATAAAACAGACTTCTACCTAGACGGTGGACTTGCTGCGCCACTACCCGTTCGTGAAGCGTATCGTCGCGGTGCTCGAAAAATTGTAGTTATTCGCACTGTTAATGCAGACCTAAATACTCAGTCTGCTTGGGTACGTAACCTAAAGTCATGGGTTTACGAGTCTGGGTATTGCCCGAAAATGATTGATTATTTAGTTCAGCATGAACAAGCTTATCAAAAAGAACTCGCCTTTATCACTAACCCTCCTGAAGATGTCGAAATTATTCAAATTTTTGCAGGCGACAATCTTCAAAGTAAATTGTTTGGAAGTACTGATATCGATTTACAACATGATTATCGTGCCGGTATCTCTGCGGGTAATGCTTTTTTGGAGACTCAAAAACGTTTTATGCTGTAAACACTTTGCATAATCTGAGCATAATAAAATAAATTTATACCCGTTCTGTAAACCAGTAGAATGAATAATTATAGACATTAAACTAAAAATTTATAACCAGTTAAAGTACCACATAATACTCTTCTATTAACGTAAACGATGATGCAATATCGGTAACATTTATTTTAACCGACTTAAGATGTCTCATTGAGTCATTTTTTTCGTTTGTTTGAAGCAATGAATCTAAGATATAACGCGCCAAAAAATGCAGAAATAACCGAAGCGACCAAGATGGATGTTTTTGCGTTATGGAGATGTTCAGGTTGCCCGTCAAACCCCAGTGTCGCAATAAATGTGGACATGGTGAAGCCTATCCCGGCTATCAGTGAAGCACCAATAATGTGTTGAATATTAACTCCCTTGGGTAATTTACCTATTTTGTAGTGCAGGCCCAACCAGCACGCGCCGGAAATGCCAATAAATTTACCTACTACAAGGCCAGAAATAATCCCTAATCCAACTGGGTATTGGAGGCTGTCGATAAACGAACTAAAACTAAACACTACGCCAGCATTAGTCAACGCAAACAGCGGTAAGATGAAGAGTGCTACAGGTAAATGCAGTACATCTTCCCAACGACGCAGGGGAGTCCCAGCATGTTCTGCTAAATCGCGCACTTCCAGTACCTGTTTATGATCCTGCCGACTACCAAGAACGTCCACCTCTTCAATTTCTTGCTGAAGGGATCTGATTGTTGTTTTCGCCTTATCAAGTGATTGTGCTGACGCCAACTTCGGCCGTGCTGGCACCGTCAATGCGATTGCGACGCCAGCAACAGTGGCATGAACGCCAGACATGAGCATCATCCACCAGGTTGCAATACCGATGATAATATAGAAAAGTGGCTGTCTTACGCCTGCGTAGTTAGCTACTGCCAAAAAAGTAATAAGTGAACATGCGCTAAACAGATATATTACTGATATTTCCTGGGTATAAAATAGTGCAATAACGAGTATAGCCCCAACATCATCAACGATGGCGAGTCCAACAATGAAAGCCAAAAGACTGGCAGGTATATATTTTCGCACTATGGTAAGTACACCTAGCGCAAACGCGGTATCGGTTGCCATTGGGATACCCCAACCGATCTGTGAATCAAGGCCCCAATTGAACAAGGTATAGGTCATAGCCGGTAAAATCATTCCGCCTATGGCACAAAAAATCAACATGCGCCGATTTTCCGGTTTAGCGAGGTCTCCGGCTAGCACCTCTCGTTTGATTTCGAGTCCAAGCAATAAAAAAAATATCACCATTAAACCATCATTAATAATGTGTTTGAGTGAAGATCGTAACTCAAAATCACCCAAAAATATTCCAATCGGTGTGTGCACAAGATCTAAGTAGGTAGAAGAATAGACTGAGTTTGCCCACCATAGGGCTACGATTGTAGATAAAAGAAGAAACAGACTGGAGGTAGTCTGAGCTCTAATAAAACCGGAAAATGGTTCGTGCATATATTCCAGACCACGCTGCAATATATTTTTAGATTCGCTTGCCATATTAATCACCTGTCATCATCTCGCCTAAGAAGTATATTTATCTTGAGAGTAGAAAATATTTTTAAGCTTTAGGAGTTCGAACAAATACTATAAATTGCGTTTGTTCGGTTATTTTATAACTACTTTATTGAACCAAAACGCTTTACGGAAAATAAAACTGCATTACCCTGAACTAATATAGCCTGCATACATGAAAATGCGTTATGGAGCCCAAGCTACATTGCTGTAAACTTAGGGGGTGCGCCTATCAATGTTGTTAAGCAGTATATTGAGCAGCAAAATAGACCACATTAAACCGCGTTGCGGTTTTCGCTATGCTTCTACGCCACGAAGCACGGGGCATGTCGTCGCGGAGATCGGCCATTATCATGTTTGTTGCTGAATGCGAAACTCATTAGGAAAGCCTCCTGCCGTTTTGAACGGCGCGAAAGCTAAAACTTGCACACTGTTTTTGATGTCTATCATTTTCACGTGAATTCTTGGGGAAAAGTAAAGGCGGGAAATAAAATCAGTGGTTCCCGCTCAGGTCTTAAGATGGCATGAGTAGCATGCCACCTTAGTTTAGCGATACAACAAGACTTTAGTGTCCTGTACCTGTTGGCGGAGTTTGAGACCATTCCTGCATAGCTTGGTCTCCTGGACGATCAATTTTAACTTTATCGCCCTCAGTTGAGGTTACCCAGCTTAAAGGAATGTAATGGTGTTGACCGCCCTTGTCTTTTTTAAGCTTGAGGGTATCAGTGCCCTCCATATGATCTACAGTAGCAAATTGACCATCTTCGGAGCAGACAACAGGCATATCAGGTTTAATTTGGTTGGTTTGAATCATAGTTTCCCCTCAGAGCTCAGTACAAGCCCTTCTATTTATAAATGAGCAATCAGTCAGCTGAAAAGCTTCACAAAGCGGAGTTGTCTTTGACTTTAACTGAAATTATTGGTTACTTAATGTTCCCAATCGCACAGTAAAATCATACCCATAAAACTAAATGTAGTCTGTTCGGCAACGTACAGAGAACTGCATTTCCAAATCCTCTTATACAATGTTTTCGAATCAATAAGATTAGCCAAATCTTGGGTGATTCGGCTAATCAATCAAAACTGAACGCTGCTAAAATATGAGTACGACAATTACGTGTTCGTTGTATTAGTCGGAGTTTCATCGGCGGCATTACCCTGCTCCTCATGATCTGAAGTATCAATCTTCTTCGCCAGGACGATATAGAAAGCAGGCAACACATACATAGTTAAGAAAGTACCGATACCAAGTCCTGTAGCAATGGTTATACCAATAGCAAAGCGCGACTGTGCTCCAGGGCCGGCTGCAATTAACAGCGGGATCATGGCGACGATAAGCGCCAGCGAAGTCATGATAATAGGGCGAAGTCGGATCGCTGCGGCTTCGGTTACTGCGTCGCGCTTGTTGCGTCCCCTTTCCTGAAGTGTGTTGGCAAATTCCACGATAAGAATACCGTTCTTCGCGACCACGCCAATCAGTGTAATCAGACCGACCTGCGTGTAGATGTTCATCGACGCAAAACCAAGCATAATGAAGACCATTGCCCCTGCAATTGACATAGGTACCGATATTAAGATGATAAGTGGATCACGCCAGCTCTCAAATTGCGCAGCAAGCACTAGATAGATAACGAGTAGCGATAAAAAGATGGTCACGATTAGCGCACTGCCAGAATTTTCGAACTGTCTAGACTCGCCCTTAAAATCATAGCTAAAACCCCGAGGCAAGATATCGCCCGCCTTGGTTTTCATGAAACTGATGGCATCTCCCATCGACACTGATGGGGCTGGAATGCCTTCGATCGTGACCGAATTCAGCTGATTGAATTGTGTTCTTGATGAGGGTTCTACATCATGCTCGAAGCTAACGACCGAGCCGAGCGGAACTAAATCCCCAGAGTCGGCGCGGATGAAATAATCGTTGAGCGCGGTTGCAGTTTGTCGGGCGTAGCGCTCAACCTGGGGAATAACCTTATACGAGCGCCCCTCCATGTTGAAGCGACTAATAAACCCGCCGCCAAGCATACCGCCAAGCGCCTGACCGATTTCCTGCATCGACAAACCAAGATCGGCGACGCGTTCGCGGTCGACCTTTACTCGGGTGACGGGCTTATCGATGTCGATCGATTTCTGCACGAATGTGAAGTTGCCGCTCTGCATGGCAGCCCCTACGAATTCATCTGCTATCTGATCGAGTTGAGTAAAATCACTGCCCGAAGTTAATACAAACTGAAAGGGTAGACCGCCACTCGAGCCAGGCAAGGATGGAATTGGGAATAAGGCTGTTTTCAAACCGGTAATCCCTGCCACAGAAGCCTGCAGTTGAGGCATGATATCAAACTGCGATATATCCCGTTCGCTCCAAGGCTTCATTTTGAAACCGCCAAACACAGCATTTGGACTCGTCATACCAACCAGCATGAACGTCTCGTCGTAGCCTGGTACCTGCTCGAAGGCTGTCTGCATTTCTGTGCCATACTTCTGCAGATATTCGAGTGTGGCCGTCTGCGGCCCTTTCCCCTGAAACAGGATGATGCCACGATCCTCAGTCGGTGCAAGCTCTTTCTGGCTTAGCATCATCATAAAAAAGATTGACACAAGTACGACTAGCGCAAACATGATTACAGGTGAGACGGCCTTGACCATGATAGCCAGCGATCGCTGATAAGTATTGGCGAGTCGGTCGAACACACTTTCAATTGCACTCTCGAAGCGGGTCGACTCTCCATGTGGTTTCAGAACCTTACTGGCCAGCATAGGCGATAAAGTCAAGGCAACGATGCCTGAAATGACGACGGCACCAGCAAGCGTGAAAGCAAACTCGGTAAAAAGCGAACCAACCAGCCCACCCATGAAACCAATAGGCGCGTAGACTGCGACCAACGTTATCGTCATGGCGATAACTGGATTAGCCATTTCTCGAGCACCGATCAACGCCGCGTCCTTCTTTGATTTACCATCAACGATATGCCGGTGTATGTTCTCGACAATGATGATAGCATCGTCGACGACCAAGCCTACAGCCAGCACAAGTGAGAGCAGCGTCAGCAAATTGAGCGAGAAACCCAGCACAAGCATGATGAAGGCTCCACCGATGAGCGAGAGCGGTACTGCTATTGAGGGAATGATTGCAGCACGCAGAGATCCTAGGCATAGAAAAACGATGACAAGAACGATACCCACTGCCTCGATAAGCGTCTTGATCACCTCATTAATTGAATCATCAATAAATTCTGATGCATCGTAGGGTAGTTCGACCTGCAGACCCGAGGGCAGCTGAGACTTTATATCCGGCAGGAGTTCCTTAACACGTTCTGCCACAGACAGTGGATTAGAACCCGGAGATAGATTAATGGCTACGTAGGTTGAAGGTTTACCCTTATAAAGTGCTATGTTCTCGTAGGTCTGTGATCCGAGCTCTACCCTGGCGATATCCTTGAGACGAACTACAGTATCTTCGGTCGATTTAATTATCAGATTCTCGAACTGTTTGGTGTTTGCAACGTCAGTATTAGTAGTGAGATTGATCTTGATTAATTCATCTTTGGTTTGCCCAACTGCAGAAATATAGTTGTTCTGACGCAGGGTTTGAGCAATATCTGTAGAGGTGAGATTAACAGCTGCAAGTCTCTGAGGATCGAGCCAGACTCTCAGCGCAAAGCGACGCCCCAGCAGTTCGGCCTTGGCTACACCGGATAGGGCTTGTAGTTTTGGCTGTACTTCTCGGGCAAGATAATCTGAGATCTGTGGGACTTGCATGGTATCGCTAAAGAAAGCGACGTACATGAGCGCGCGACCTTCTCCCGTCGTCGAGTTGATAACAGGGTCCTGAGCCTCGTCAGGTAACTCGTTACGTTGACTGGCAACTTTAGATTGAATCTCCGCTAGTGCGTCATTAGCATCGTAGTTGAGTTCCATCTGTGCTTCGATGGTTGAAAAACCTTGTATGCTCGATGAGCTCAGAAAGTCTATGCCCTTTGCTTCGGCAATAGCCTGCTGCAAAGGTTGGGTAATGAATCCCTGGATCAATTCACTGCTGGCGCCTGGATATGCAGTAGTAACGGTAACTTTAGTGTTTTCCAATACAGGGTATTCGCGGATCTCCATCTCCATAATAGAGCGAATCCCAACCAGTAATATCAGTAGACTGACAACAATGGACAGAACTGGCCGTTGTATAAAAATGTCTGTAAAACGCATGTTTATTTAACTCCTGTACTGTCTGCAATCTTGTCATTTTGCTTTATTTTCACTAGCTGACCAGCCCTCAAGCGCAGCAGACCAGAGGCAATGATACGTTCACCGAGTTCTAGTCCTTTGTTAATTTCAGTCATGCCCTCCCGTGTGGCGCCAGTTTCCAATGTCCGCTGCTCAGTAACCAGCTGGCCTTTTTCATTTTTAGTCAATGCATAGGCGAAATCGCCGTAGGTGTTGAACGACAGAGCTGTGTTTGGAATTGCAATGACCTGCCTTTCACCCTCTGCCATGGTTTTAATAGTAGCGAACATACCCGGTTTGAGGCTTTGTCGGGGATTTAGAAGTTGGGCGCGCAGCTTAACTGTGCGAGTCTCTGACGTGACAGAGCTATTAATTGCGGTAATAGCTCCCTCGAATACCTCTGAGCCGGTTGCCTCCACAGTGACTTCGACGAGATCACCAATATCGACACTGGCCAGTTCTTGTTCAGACAGAGTATATTCGACCAGAATTGGATTAAGCATATTGATTTCAACGACGGGTGTACCTACAAACAGGTATTCACCTATATCCGCTAGACGCAGTCCGAGTATGCCGTCGAAGGGAGCTGTGAGTATTTTTTTACCAAACTGGGCCTCGGCTTCTTGCAGTCGTGCTCTGGCGACATCCAGCGCAGCCTTTGTTTTATCTAAGGCGAACTGTGACACCGCCCGTTTGGAAATCAAGTCTGAGTTATGCTGAAATGCTTTCGAAGCAAGCTGTACCTCCGCCAGACGTGTTGTAAGAGCGGCTTGTTCGATATCGCTGTTTAGGCGAACCAGTATGTCGCCTTTTTTGACGGATTGACCCGATTTGAACAAAACTTTCGTCACCACGCCTGGCAATTCATTGGCTATCATGACGCCATTGATAGCTCTGATACCACCGATTGATTGGATACTCGGTTGCCAAGATACTCTAGAGACCTCTGTAGTATCAACGACGATTGCTGGGCGTGGCTGAGAGAATTTAGCCTGCATTTGGTCAATTTGATAGAACTTGTAGCCGAAGATGCCGCCGATGACGACAAGGAGCAGAACGATAGCAATTGCGAAGCGTGAGAACGTGCCCATCTAATCTGTATCCTTTTTAGTTAATATAAGTAAATAACGTTAATAACTCCGCCCATTTAATTTCAAAAAATCGGGAGTTTGAAACGCTCAATCTACTTATTTGAAGCTCTCAACATCCACGATGTTTTTTCATGTATTCGCATTCGATCAGATACAAGAGATACCGTTGATTCATCATCTGATTGATGGGCCACTTCTAAAACATCTCGAGCGGTCTGTATAATTTTTTCATGACCAACTAGTAATACTTCAATCATTTCCATTGCATTCGGAACACAATCCATCTCACCGATTGAGCTTAACCTAGTAAATTCTTTATAAGTGCCTGGCGCTGCAACATCGAGAGTTCGAATACGTTCAGCGATATCGTCTACAGCAACTGCCAATTCCATATACTGCTCTTCAAACATCAAGTGCAACTCCCTAAACCTCACCCCAGTCACATTCCAGTGAAAATTATGCGTCTGTAAATAAAGCGTATATGTATCGGCTAATAATTTCTTTAATCTTTCAGCGATTTCGCTTCTATCTTTTTTATCAATTCCAATATTAATGTTGCTCATATTAAATTTCCTTTTAGTTTATTAATGGCTATATTCATAATTATTTTTCTGAATACTGAACTTACAATTTAAAAATCCAGCTAACACTTCTTCCTTACATGTATTGATTTTTATATTGTATAACGTAGGTGGTTAATCGTTGTCCCAGTAATAAATCTCAACGTCGTTCCTTAGACCAAGACGAAATTACATGGCCGAATACTAATATTCTTTACTGAAATAAAAGCAAGGAAAGTATTTTTCCGTAACAGCAAACAACACTTTACTCCATTACGGACTTAAGCTCTGTGCGATATCGAACCAACAATAATACCTGGCGGATTAGCATGAAGGGATCGCTATATTGAATAAAGATCTGTTAACCGCAATAAGAGTAGATTTATCACCGTAACCTAATGTAAATCGACGTTAGCTGCGTGGTCGCTTAATCCTGTTGGCTGAGTCGTTCAACTCATTTAATCAGGCTTAATTTTTTCTGACAAAATGAAATATAAAAACAATATAAACCCCATCAAGTTAGGTTCGCACCAAAAGTATTATTTTTTTCATTCAGTAGCACTTTTATCAGCCGTTACAAATAAACATTAGGTGAATAAATCATCAACTTTTCAGTTGATGAAGTTATAAATATTTTGAATTTTTGTTTAAAAATAACATTCAAAAAATAGTTAGTTTTCTTCATCTAAAGTCATCAGCGACGTATTACCACCAGTAGCGGTGGTATTAATACTGATAGCTTTTTCTGTTAATAATCGTTGAATTAAATGATCAAAATATTCTGAACTGATCACCGGTAAAATTGCGCCTTGACGTTCGGCTAATCTGTCACTGATATAATGTTTTCGGCCACAATGACTATCAACAACGACTCCTGATAACGCAGGATGTGCCAACAAAGTGGTTAGATGACATAACCGGGTAACTTGAAAAACACTCTCATCTGCGCCTGTTGTAACGAACTTATCTCTAATGGCTAGTGCTTCATCATAAAATAAATCAGAAACGACCGAGATAACGGTATTTCCAGTTGCCAAAGCCGTTACAATAGAGATCATCCAAAAGTGAAAAGTCACATTTTCATCAGCAAAGCAGATGATATTACCTCGGTTTTCCAAATAGAGAACATTAGACTCACCCGTTGGACCTGGTAGCGTTGTTGGCTTTTGCAGATGTTTTTCAACACTCATTAATTGTGAAATAGCCGCTGTCAAAGTACGATTAAAGTCATCGGCTAAATCATCAATAATATCGATATTAGCAATTTCGACTAACATTTGACGAACAAAAGAAATACGCTGATTTAACTCGGTCAAGCGCCAGATTTTTTCTGCTGCACCCGCCCTATCCATAAATAATTCTGCTTCTGCTTCCGATCCGGTATCGCTGACTAAAGCATCGACTGGCAATGGTAATAAGTTAAATTTATCGGCAAAGGGCGTTGTTATTTCTTTAACTAAACGCGTTAAATAATATGGGCCACCTGCTTTTGGCCCTGTACCTGAAAGACCACGACCACCAAAAGGTTGCACACCCACAATAGCGCCAATTATATTGCGATTTATATACACGTTACCTGCTCGTGATAGCTTCGCCAAATTTAAGGCTCGCTGTTCAATACGGGTATGGATACCCATAGTTAAGCCAAAACCTGTGCCGTTAATATCATCAATGACTTTTTCTATTTCATCACCTTTAAAGCGAACAATATGAACACAAGGGCCAAATACTTCCTCCTTCAGCGCGCTAATATTGTCTATTTCATAAAGTCGCGGCGCAAAAAAGAAATGTTCGTTATCTGCTATTTCATTTGTTATCTCATCAGAAATATCGCATTGGTATAATAGTTGACCATGGGTTTTCATATAGTCACTGTGGGCATTGAGTGAATCTAGTGCTTTTTGATCAATGACAGGACCTACGTCAGTGCTCAGTTTTTCTGGGTTACCCACATGCAATTCTGCTAATGCGCCTTTAAGCATTGTAATAACAGTATCAGCAATATCTTCTTGTAAAAATAACACTCTAAGTGCAGAACAACGTTGACCTGCAGATTGAAATCCTGAAGAAATAACATCATCAACGACTTGTTCAGGTAGGGCGGTAGAGTCTACTATCGTACAGTTTTGACCACCCGTCTCAGCAATAAAGGGCACTTGATCGCCGCCTCTATCAGCCAATGTTTGCGAAATCATAGTCGCTGTTTTAATAGAACCCGTAAAAATAACCGCTTGAATACGTGCATTAGGAATAATAATACTCCCCACATCACTACCCTTGGCAATAACCGCTTGTACAACGCCATGTGGTAATCCAACAGATGTCATTAGTTCAATAGCGCGCAATGCAATTAAACTTGTTTGCTGGGCTGGTTTAGCTAACACCGTATTACCAGTAGCAATTGCAGCAGTCACTTGCCCTATAAATATAGCTAACGGGAAGTTCCAAGGGCTGATACATAACACTACACCACGGGCTTCTAAACGATCATCTTCAGCAAGTTCAATCGCTTGTTGTGCATAATAGCGACAAAAATCAACTGCCTCTTTGACTTCATCAATACCATCTTGTGTCGTTTTGCCTGCTTCCTTGATGCATAAGGCAATTAACTCGTCGATATGATGTTCAAGAACATCGGCAACACGGCATAATATGGCCGCGCGTTCAGATACAGGCGTTTGTGACCATGAAGCAAATGCGTTTTGAGCTGTTTCGATCATCGCGCGCATTTCATCTTTGCTATGATGTCGCTGAAAACCAATAATTTCACTATGCTTTGCTGGGTTTCTAATAGCGATTGACCCTTCTTGCACATCATTTTCAGAGAACAAGTTATTCAGAAGCCAGTTATCCAGTGATGTTTTTAAAGGGGTTACCGTATTGATATCTGTTAAATCTAGGCCCTTGGAATTATCTCGACCGACACCTTTTTCATCATGGTATAATGCGATGGGTTTGATTATCTGGCCGTTATATTTGTCTTTTAAGCGATGCATTTTTTCAACGGGATCGCGAAGTAAAGATTCGATCGGTTGTGACTCATCAATAATGGCATTAACAAAAGAAGAGTTAGCGCCATTTTCTAACAAACGACGAACTAAATAGGCGAGTAACTCTTTATGAGGACCAACCGGTGCGTAGACGCGACATTGAACATTTTCATTTGTAACAACTTGATCATATAACGATCCACCCATGCCATATAGACATTGAAACTCAAAACTTGTTTTGTCATTGCCCGCCAGTTCAAGAATAGTCGCGACAGTATAAGCATTATGCGTAGCAAACTGTGGATAGAGAGTATCTCTATATTCTAATAATTTTTTCGCACAGGCGAGGTAAGAAACATCAGTAGAAGCCTTGCGAGTGAATACCGGAAAATGCTGATAACCGCCTTTTTGAGTGTTTTTAATCTGAGTATCCCAATAAGCACCTTTTACTAAGCGCACCATCATTTTTCGGTCAACACGGATGGTTAGTTCACGTAACCAGTCAACGATAAAAATGGCGCGTTTTTGATAAGCTTGCAGGGCCATCGAAAAGCCATCCCAACCTGCTAACTCATCATCGCTAAATACCGCTTCAATAACATCAAGGGAGATATCTAATCGCTCAGATTCTTCCGCATCAACGGTTAAACCAATATTATAGCTTTTGGCTTGCAAACAAAGTGCTTTAAGTTTGGGAACAGCTTCAGCCATTACCCGTTCTTTTTGTGCAAATTCGTAACGAGGATGGATAGCAGTAAGCTTAACTGAAATACCAGGCACTTTGCGAGGGTCGTTCTTACCCGACGCACGAGCAACTGCGCCAATAGCATCTATAACAACTTGATAAGCTTTAAAATACTTTTCGGCATCACTCATGGTACGCGCACCCTCACCTAGCATGTCGTAAGAATATACGAAGCCTTGCCGCGCTTTCTTGGCAGCATAATCAGTTGCATCTTGAATAGTTTCGCCCATAACAAACTGCTCACCCATAATTTGCATGGCGTAGTTCATTACCTTACGAATGACAGGCTCACCTAATCGACCAATAACCTTCTTCAATAAATTAAAGCTATCTTTTTCGCGTTCATCAGCATAGTCAACCATCTTTCCGGTAACTAATAACCCCCACGATGAGGCATTGACGAACAGTGAATCACTGCTGCCCAAATGACTTTGCCACTCGCCTTGAGAAATTTTGTCGCTAATTAGGGCATCTTGAGTGTGCTTATCTGGTACACGCAACAAGGCCTCGGCCAAACACATCAGCACCACACCTTCTTCACTGGATAATGTGTATTCTGCTAGTAAGGCATCTACAGCACCGTTTCCTGATTCGTCTCTACGTATTTTTAATGATATTTTACGGGCTTTTTCCCACGCCCTGCTGGCAGTATTCTCGTTAACGTCTGCCAACGGTAAAAGATGCTCTACCGCAACACTTTCATCAATACGATAGAACTCGCGAATTTTCTGACGAATAGGAGAGTCCGTAATGTTCGAATTATTAAAAAGCATGTGCTTCACCTCAGCATGAATAAATTGAATTTTGCAATTACTAGAGACATTTGATATCTAAGTGATACCTAAGATTTGATAACTAACTAGCAAATTATACTGCTCTTTAGTTTTAGACTCTGTGCGTTAGCGTACTTTCTAGAAAATACGGTTAATAGTAGTTCCAACAATTAACTTTAATATATATTTTCAACAACTTACTAAGGCGTATACAGTGAGTAAACTATCATTTGGTTTTGCCAATATCGCTGAGTTTAATTGCAGAGTTACCTAAGTTGAGGTAATAAAACCGATAAATTCGGCCTAGGTATGTTGAAAGGTCGCATTATCTATAAATGGCTTGATGTGAATTCGCCGTTGTTAAAAACTTTAACGCTATTTTGGTGACTAAAATAACGCATAAAGTTAGTCATTAAAGAGGCTCTTCTTACCTGAGGAGCGCATTTTGCACAGTTTCTAGCACTAAATCACTCAGTCGGCTTAGCACACTACCCTCTCTTAGTTAACGGCGGCGGTAGGGCTCAGACTTCTCGACGACGGTCTCTTTGCCCTACGATTGCCACATGTTCTTAAAGTAGCGGCAATCTTGAGCGGCACTGGTTTTGTTACTTTACATTATTTAGGTTACTCTATTTTGTGTTTATTATTGACTTTAGATTTAGCAGAAACTGGAATAACATATGGTCTCAAAGCTCCCTGATAAAAAGTCGCGCACTCAAGATATTCAGGCATTCATTAGCCAAGTCAAAAATACTCCGCGGGTCACTGGCGAAGACAAGGGTAGATTGATATTTGCCATGGATGCCACAGCAAGTCGTGAGCACTGCTGGGATATGGCGAGTCAACAGCATGCGGCTATGTTTGCCGAAGCTGATAAGGTGAGTTCCCTAAGTGTGCAGCTTTGTTATTATCGGGGTTTTGGAGAGTTTAAAGCACTTCCCTGGACACGCGGCGCCGATGAAATCAAACAAGCCTTACTTTCAGTTCGCTGCCTGGCCGGAAAAACCCAGATTGCCAGAGTGTTATCGCATGCATTGAGTGAAACTCGCGCAAGCAAAGTAAACGCATTGGTATTTGTCGGTGATAGTGTTGAAGAAAACCCGGATTCACTTGGGGCCTTAGCAGGCCAGTTGGGAATACTCAATCTGCCTTTATTTGTTTTTCAAGAAGGAAATAATGCAAAGGTTGGCAGTATTTTCTCACAGCTAGCGACATTGAGTGGCGGTGCACATTGCCAGTTTGATCAAGGCAGTGCTAGACAGTTAGGTCAGTTGTTAGCCGCGGTTGCGGTATATGCTGCGGGCGGTAAATCTGCTTTGAAAAATAATTTGTTGAGTAAGGATGCGAGCGTGAGACGGTTATTACAGCAATTAAAGTAGTCGTGATTAGTGAGCGGTAAATAATCCAACCGTTGCAACGAAAAAACCAACACAGCAAATATCGTGTAGGCTCCCGGATTACATGAGCACGACGACAAAGCAACACCATAAATATCGTGTAGGCTTTACGACTTAACTGATACCTTAAATAAGTGAATACTCTATGTTCAGACTTGTCGTTTTAGTAGCAGTTATTATCATCGGCTATATAACAGTACAATATATTCAAGCCCTGAAACCCCAACAAAGAAAGATATTCGCGGCGAAAGCGGCTGCGGTCGCATTGATTACAATACTGATCTTGCTAACGGTCACGGGAAAGCTTTATATTTTGGCCGCACTGGGAACAGGTTTACTGATATTTGCCAAACGCTTGTTTCCAC
Organism: Shewanella sp. S1-49-MNA-CIBAN-0167; assembly: GCF_040310145.1. Lineage (NCBI taxonomy): Bacteria > Pseudomonadati > Pseudomonadota > Gammaproteobacteria > Alteromonadales > Shewanellaceae > Shewanella > Shewanella sp. S1-49-MNA-CIBAN-0167. The sequence goes on from NZ_JBEOPO010000054.1 coordinate 27,626, forward strand.
TGCTACGTTATTTTCCATTTTTGAAAGGTCTTTATCAGAAGGCGAAAGCAACACAGAGCTCGGATACATCGAAGCGTTCTACGGTTGAAACCAGCTTGCTCAAAATGACCCTTGATCACCAAAGTGGCAATTTGGACGGTGAATTACTGGCGACTGATGGTAAGGGGAAATACCTGTCTGAATTGAGTCTGTCAGAATTGATTTCTCTGTATGGCCTAGCAGATAAACAATATCCAGATTCGATCGAAGTATTGGCTGCCTATCTTGATCGCCAGCATGGTTCTGACTGGCGCGAAGCTGCCAATGCCGGACACTATTCTGAAGAGAGTGAACAACACGCTCGCCCAAGCGATAGTGCTGAGATGACGGCAAGTGAAGCTTATGCCGTCCTGGGTCTTGATCAAACGGCAACGGAGCAAGACGTTATCGCTGCGTATCGTAAACTAATGCAAAAACTCCATCCTGATCGCGGTGGCAGCAACTATCTGGCCGCAAAAATAAATCAGGCGAAGGATTTGCTTGTGAGCCGCAAAGGCAAGTAAACCAAGGACGCTCATGTTTTCCTATTCCCTATTATCTATTGCCTATTTGGACCTTTTCTCAAGGCTGTCCCTGCTTCGAATAAAGGCCCTTGTAAGGCAACGCCGTTCGTGAAGCTGATTATTGTGCTTAATTTTTATCGTTATATTCGGGGGGCAACGAATTGCTTGTGCTCAATCTAAAGTCGCTTAACCTTATGAATATTTGATAGATCTATTTGCAATCCTTCCTCGTAAAACACATATAGGTTTTTAGCTGACTGCGGACAGGTCCTATTTGCCAAGTAGATACTCCCCAGTATCAAACCCGCGAAGTTTAATTGCAAATTTCGTCAAGCGCTGAAAGGTCAAAAATGACAAAAGGGTTTTATTCGGTGCCAGTAGCGCGAGCTTACATCTATCATTATTTAACACTAAAAAGGTAAAATAGCCTATTTAGGTTGGCAAGGATCAACGGTTTCGTTGGAGGGAGTTTTAATGCATTTTACTAAAGAGCGTATAGACGCACTTGAAAAACATACACGTACACATTTAATCAATTCCCTCTCGGGTTTTAAAAGCGCTAATTTAATTGGTACACAAGACTTACAAGGCAATACCAATTTATCTATTGTCAGCTCGGTTATACACTTAGGTGCAAACCCGCCACTGGTCGGTATGATCGTTCGCCCTCACAGTGTCCCTCGACATACCTTTGAAAACATTCTACAAACCGGTATGTATACTATTAATCAAGTCAATAAATTAATTTATAAGCAGGCTCATCAAACATCCGCCCGTTACGATAAAGACAAATCAGAGTTTGATGCAACAGGGTTAACACCCGAGTACTTAAATAATTTTACAGCCCCATTTGTAAAAGAAAGTCGCTTAAAATATTCGGTTAAATTTATTGAGCATCAACACTTAGCCATTAATGGCACAGAGCTGGTAATTGGTGAAATTATCGATGTGTATGTAGATGAGGCCGCGCTGCAAAGTGATGGCTTTTTAGACTTGCAAGCCATAGAAACTGTCGCCATTACAGGGCTTGATAGTTACCACACTAGCAATAAACTGGTGCGTTTACCTTACGCTAGAAAGTAGTATATAAACTAACGTGTAAAGCATTACTTGAACGTTAACTTACCAATAAATGACTTTGAATTTAAAAAAGATCTACTATTTGGCGCACACCAGGCAACCGACTTTATGCTTTATGAAGCGATAAGTTTGAACACTACCTTGAAAAACACCGCTACCTTGCCTTAAAATTAGCATAATCTAAGTAATGTTTTTATTTGAACTTATTTTGATAACCCTGTTTCAACCATTTAACGTAAACAAAACGCACAGAAAAGCTAGAGAGGAATTAACGCCATGAAGTTTGTTACAACAAAACTCGAGAGATCATAGAGTAAGGCCTGTTAACAGAGTAGACTTGATGTCTACTGTTTTTAACTCAAACAACGAGACTGGTCATGAAATTCCTTGTCGATGTTCACGCTCATACCATCGCTTCAACTCACGCCTATAGTACAGTGCATGATTACTTTTCCGTTGCAAAGGCGAAAGGTCTCAAATTATTCGCCATTACCGATCATGGTCCAGATATGGCTGATGCACCCCATTTTTGGCACTTTGTGAATATGAGAGTGTTACCTAGAATTGTTGACGGTATTGGCATGCTCCGTGGCATTGAAGCGAATATAAAGAATGAGCATGGCGAAATTGACTTTTTTGGTCATTATTTGCAGGAGCTTGATATCGTGCTGGCAGGTTTACATGAACCGGTTTTCCCCCCATCGACTAAAGACGCTCACACTAGAGCACTCATCAACAGTATTGAAAGTGGTCATGTCGATATTATTACTCATCCAGGCAATCCCGCTTATCCCATCGACATTAACAGCGTCGCCGCTGCAGCAGCCAAACATAACGTCGCGCTTGAGATAAATAATTCCTCTTTTTTAACCTCTAGAAAAGGCAGTTTACGCAACTGCACTGATATTGCTAATGCTGTAAAAAAAGCGGGAGGACTTCTCGTTATGGGATCTGATTCTCATGTCGCTTTTAGCTTAGGCGAGTTTGAAAAAGCGATAGCGGTCATTGAAGCGGTAGATTTCCCAATTGAGCGCTTACTTAATCGTAGCCCTGAAGCTTTGTTGTGCTTTCTGTCCGCTAGAGGTCATACAACACTTGATGAATACTCTGTTTTAATCGAATGATTTAAAAGTGTTTTCTATATGCTGTAACAACCTGCTATTTAGCACAATAGGGATCGTTATCGTCGGCGGTGTTGAAATGGGGATTGACCCTATCGTCACAATTGATTTATTCCAAAACCAAATAAGTTAACCTTGGCACCAATTGATTAAGCTCTACAAATTCATATGCTTTAGCATTTTGTAGGCCAGTGAATTACCCCGCGACTTCGCTTCGCTCTGATCACGGGGCTTCTGCAATCTAGCTTTTAACGACTAAACTGCTTCTTTTTTCTCAGTTTCCACACCAAACTTTGATAGCTCAAAGACTTTCGTTTTAATCGATGTTTTCTGCTGAAATTTGGGGGTTACCCTGGCG
>NZ_JBEOPO010000055.1:0-30653 GCF_040310145.1 Shewanella sp. S1-49-MNA-CIBAN-0167
GTGGAAAACGCTATTTTGTTAACTGAGTGAGGTGCTGAGATAACGATTTTCGATTTTCCACTATGTGGAAAACGCTATTTTGTTAACTGAGAGGGTGTCGTGGGATAACGAATTTCGATTTTCCACTATGTGGAAAACGCTATTTTGTTAACTGAGTGAGGTGCTGAGATAACGATTTTCGATTTTCCACTATGTGGAAAACGCTACTTTGTTAACTGAGTGAGGTGCTGGGATAACGATTTTCGATTTTCTGCTTTGGGCTTTTTGAGGACAATCTAGCGCGGAACTCATCGTGGAGCGGGTGGTGAAGCACCTAATGAAGACTCCGAATACATTAGCGCAAACCAACCTCGTTATCGACAATATCATTTGCAATAACGAGGCGGACCATACATTTTTGTGTCTGTTGTTTAAGTTAATTGCCAAGGTTCTCTAGGTATTTAACGAACGGAGCAAAATCACCTTTGTCAGCTTCCTTAAGGCAAGAGATATAAGCTTTGCGCTCTTCGCTCACTTTCTCTAGGTTGCCCTCTGCCCAGTTAAGCGGTGGCTCTTCTAGTAAAACCATGCGAACAACATCGGTAAATATACGCGAGTGCCTGCCGTTACCATTTGGGAAAGGGTGAATCTCAACAAGCTTGTGCTGTATGCGAGCGCTGAGCTCTAGATGTGAGTAGTGTTTGAACTTTACCCAGCACTTAGCATCTTCTAGAAAGTTGTGGAGCTTGGGCCTGATTTGGAAGGGATCACAGCCAATGCTTAACTCTTTGTTTCGAGTGGCCCCAGCCCAGGTCCATACATCACCAAATAGGTGCTGATGGAGGGCAAGAACGAACTCAGCCGAGAAAATAGAATCCAGCGTTAGGCCAGAGATACCACTAACCCATTGCTGGCCTGCTAGTATATTGGATTGTTCAAGTTCGTTAAGTTGTTCTCTTGTTGTTACGTGTGGGTGTTTCAACCCTTCCATATCATCTGGATCAAGCGGTGTAGCAGCTTCTGGTTCATCAATAATCAAAATACTTTGTCTTCCATATTTTTACCCCATAGCTTACGCCCACCGGCACGCATAATTTCTTCGGCTAGTTCAATTATTAAGATATTTTCTTTCTCTTTGCTAACTGATTGCGCCTCTAGAAACATATTTTTAGATGCTTTCTTTACTTCTATTGTCGCAATCATCAGCGCACGCTCTTGCATTATGTCAGAAACAGCCTTTTTAGGTTTTAGAGTGTATGAGAAGTCACAGTCTAGAGCTTCAGCCAGTTGCCTTAACTGATTTAGAGTTATGTCGCCATCAGCCTCACGCCTTTCAAGGACTGAAATTCTATTTCTTGTCATGCCAGCTCTATCTGCTAGCTGGGCGCCTGACATATCCAGAGCTTTTCTTACTGTTCTAATCCAGCCCTCTTTAGGTATTGAGGGGATTAGCGTTCCCTTAACTGCATCAACCAGTTCTCTGTACTGTCTTAAAACCGTTTTCTTAACGGGTTGTTGCTTGTGCGGATTGCTTCGAAAAGAGTACATAGTAACCTCGTTTTCCATTGTTTATGTCTTAAGCATAATCGAAATTAGATACACTTTCCATTTTGCGTATTTCAATATGATGACACAAATTTGATATTAGTATCACATAATAGATACATAATATTTTGTATTGCATTTGTTTTGATTACAGATTAACAGTAAATGCATCTTAATTAAGATACATATTTTGTTAGGCGTATGAGATTATAGATACTAATTATGATTTTGTATCTTAAAAAGGATACATCAAATTAACTATTGTAATTGGATTAAGATACAAAAAACCACTTAATAGCGGCCTTTTTGTGCTTGAAGGCTAGCTGAGGTGAGTAGCTCGCGCAAGACAATGAGGTCAAGTGTTGCCTCTTATCACCCATTACTTTTTGTATTTTAAAATCAGTAACCCCCCCCAAAAAACACAACTTGAGCCGTAGCTCACATTGGGGCGTGCGACGTGAGGTCGTATGAAACGCTGTTCACCGCTTTTGAGTGAACCATCTGTATCACCAGATGAACCTAGGAACAATGGTTAAAGTCTGGCTTTATGGTTAAAGGGCTGTTTTCTCGACATATTAGATAAATAACAACTTCGGGGAAATCCGTTAGAAATGAACCGCTGAGCAACCAGTATGATACTTTAATACTTGGTATGGCACTTTATTACTCGACCACAGTTAGTCGATACCCACCTGCCGCCTCAATAAAAAGTGAGAAATTTTTAGCGTGACCATCGGTTGCCGCTAATAGCCAAAACAGCACCTGAGACTTCATGAAGTTAACTCGATCTTGCTCTGAATTGGTGGAGCCTAATAAAGATGACATAATCTGCTCAATATCGGGACCGCCGTGGCTTTCATATTTTCTCGCTAGCGGAATGTTTAATGCTTGGCAAAAGTCCTCTTGGGGCAAACGCATAATCCATTTACAGTAGATGATGCCCGTGGCGTTGAGTCTAGTAAAGACAGGATGCTCAGCAAAGAGGAAATTCACCGTTGGCCTCTCTCTTTGTATAAACAGGGGCATAATATGGTACTGCGGCCAAAACCAGTTTTTACCTTCACCTCGGGCAAACGCAAAACCCGCTGCTGACGAGGTGGGTGTATTGCTGCTTAGGGTGATTGACGCTAACTAGGCGAGTTTGGCTATCACATGTTTGTACTACAGAAAGGGGCGAAACGGGACGCCCTATTAAAGTAGATCTTTGAGCCGGTTTAACAGCGCTTTACGGCTACTATTAGCCACAATGAAGCATTTGAAACTCTGTTCAAAAGCAGGACGATCCCCTTTGAACTGATAGGCTTCGTTCAGCTGATGCAAATCGCGTGATGCCGCATCGTAACCACTGGCGCAAGTTCGATCCGCTTGCTCTTGTGTTTGCTGCCAGCAGCGCTCACGCTGATTGTAGAGATCCGTCAACATCTTCTCTTTTTCCGCTTTTTCAATCGCCATTTTTTTTGCGAGCGCTGCGGCTTGCTCCTGCTGTAATTGGCTTTGAGCTTGTTCAAAGTAAGAAGAAATCACGTCGGGGGTTAACCAATACTGATAGGTTTCGTCTTTGTTGGCAGATTCTTTTCGCGTCATCGCTAAGGCTTGATGACGGGTTAGCTGGCCTTGTTCAAAAAGCGTGCTTAATAGCGTGTTTTTCTCCGCTTCCGTGAGATTATGCAGCCACACATCATACTGAAATTGGGCTTGTTTTGCTTGGTGACGTGGTTGTTCGTTCAGTACCATCGCAAGTGCTTTAACCCAAGCTAAGGAAATATCATACAACGCAGAAAAAGCCTGTAATTCCTCACTAAGATGCTCAAAATCGAATTGAATTAAAGGTATTTCCTCAGGTTCGTCATTACAATCTAACGCTTTGAGCCACATAAAGTACACAAGGCGCCAATTACCTTGGATTAACTCGCTGCGTAAACCAGCTAAATGCTGGAAAAAGTCGTTAGCATTTTCATCGTCAAAATATTCATAATACTCCTCGAGGGAAAAAATCAGCAATTGCCATTCTTCACTTTCGTGTACATGAAGCCCATCACGTGAAAAACCAAGTAACGCATCAGGAAGAGTTCCCGCTGGTAGCTTGATGTAAGCATCGATTGTGCCCCAATCGGCATAGTAAAAACCAATGTCGAAGTATGTTAACATCAGCTCAGCGGGTTCTGCCTTTAAGTCACTGTAGGTGTAATACACCTGAAAGGACGTAGCGCTGATCTCAGCGCGGCTTGAAACGGTTCTGAGTGATTGGCGTGCCTTAGCATCCAAGTACCCATCCAATAGCTCGAATTTATAGTATTGATATTCGCTCACGATGACCTTGCTATGCGTTAATGGTGAATTGAAAGGTGTGTTTTAACAAAGGCTGTACCTGAACCACTCTGGCGACGGGTTCAGCGTTTAAATAACGTCTTGGGTCAATGGTCACAAATCCCCAAAACTGTAAAAATCGCTCAATAAAACGTGATTCAATGAGTATGCTTAAACTTCTTTCTGGCGAGAAGTCATCTTCCGTAGGGAAAGACTGTCGTAAATCGGGGAAAGCCGTCATAACCTCTTCAACCAGCTGATCCACACTGTTGTGGCTTTGAATACGCCACAGCATGAACAACCAAAAGGGTCGCAAGTCGATATCGTATTCAAAACCGTCCAAATACTCCCAGTTATATTTGCTGATTGCAGCTTCTAACATAGGTTTGAAAAATGCTTGTATACCTTCGGCCTGATACTGTTTTTGCGCTGATTTTTTCACATGGTAGCGGCCGCTGCGTCGATAAATAATGCCACTAATTTCGGCTAGCACTCTGGTGTAGTGCAAAGCATTAAACTTATCTTCGTTACTACCTGCAAACTCACTGATACTAATGTGACGCTCGAATTGAGCAACGGCAAACTCAGGCAATAACTCACTGGCCTGTTTGACCAATTTAGCCGGTAAGTTGCCTTTGCTCGTGGCTTTGAATGATCCATCTTGCGCCATGGCCTCATCAAGAATGAGAGCGAGATAACGCATCACCGGGCTGGCCAACAGCTCATATGGTGTGCTGATTGTCACCCACTGTAATTCATCGAAAGGCGCATAAAGCCAATTGGCCATTTGCGTTGGTGTCACACCACAAAAATCGGGATGAGGTTGATTATTGCGATCCTGGACTTTGTGCTGTAAAGCAGCGTTGAGTTCATCAAGGCTCAAATTTGGTTTCATTGCCAGCATGGCGTCGACATCATCAAAGACTTGGGCATGTTGTTTGGAGAGGCTGCTCATACAACAACGTTTAAATTTTTTACCGCTGCCACAATGGCAAAGATCGTTACGACCAAGCTTCATTGTTGTGTCCCTTCTTATTATTGTAGAAAAAGCACTGCGTTTTCCTGTTTGCGCTGCTCCAATGTCTTAGCAATCGCAGATACTGTCGTTTTACTGGTCCCTTGTTGCTGTGCAAGATAAGTAAATTGGCTGAGTGCTTCAGCAACTTCTTCAATAACTTGCCTTGCATCACTCCAATTCGAAAAGCCTGCACTGCTCGCAAGTTTTTGCATCACCTTAATCGGTGGCGCTTTGCCATAACCTCCGAATGCAGTGGCGTGTTCGTTAAATGGATGTGGGCTGTACGTAACATCGTAAAAAGGTGCAGGATTCCATTGGCCATCATCAGCTTGCAAAAACGCCCAGTTTTTACTGTGGTCGTCTTGGTTAGACGACAGTAGATTAAAAATGGCGCGGCGAAATTGCAGTTGCCCAGCGGCTGGAGATTTACACAGCTGACGGCTGGCTTTGATCAAGTCAATGTAATCTAAACTTGGCGTTCGAAAGTCTGTATCCAGCAGCCCGCAGGCGCTGTGCATATGCAAGCGGCCTGAACTGCGCTTGCTGCTTAAATGGGTCTGTTCAGTGACGTAATCAAAACGCTTGAGCGCCAACCAAGCAGGCGCACCGCTTGTATTTGGTGCTCCAATAAGTTGCCAAATTGGCGGTTGGCACTTTGCTTGCTCGGCCATTTGCAAATAGACCGCCTCACACAAGCCTTCTTCATGACCGAGCGCTAGATTTTTCGAGGTAAACTTAATCAGCCAAGCTTCATCACCGGATTGGGCTACGGTTCGACAATGCTGAGTTTCCCCGGCAGGCATATAAATCTGCGCCTTTGGTCTTGCTCCACCCGAACTCCCCCCAGCGACTAATGCGGCCAACACTTGTTGAGTATGCCCATCTAAATCATCGTTGTTGTCATCCATATAACCTGACATTGAAGAATCGAACAGCGTTTGTGCTTCTAAGCCCAAGGTTGCTAAATCAATATCAGCGTGCGTCGAGGTTGAAAACTCAGACTCCGGAGAAAAAGACAGCGCCCCCATGCCTTTATCACCAACAAAGGCCAGCCTGTCCATCGCTGTTAATTGATTAGGCAGAATCCCTTTTTGCCGAAAAATACGATCTTGTAACAGCATGCCCCAACCATCGGGCAAACAATCCCCAAATACGCCATGCACACCTTGATGCGGTTGTTTAGGTGCTGCTTGAACTTGCGTATGAGCTTGTAAAGTAAAAGGCGATAAATTGCCAAACTGCTGCAAATAGCTGTCTGCATACTGAAAAAAAACGCCTTGCCGGTTCTGAGCCAAGACCCCTACCGATACCTGCTCACCTGAGCTTAACGTGCGGGTTACGGTGAGTTTTTGAATGGGTTTAAAACTCATCTTTTAGGACCTCATCAATGCTAATGGGGGTAGCAACGCGCTCTTTGTTAGGTTGCGTGAGCTGATAAAGCCTATCCAATGAGTCGAGAGTCTGCCAAAGCAACAGCAATTGGCGAAATGAAATTTGCCCTGTCAGCTCGAATTTCTTAATGGTGGACGCAGGCACGCAGCTGCGTTCTGCCAATGCCGTTCGTGATAGTTTTGCGCGTTGGCGTAACTCACGCAAATAAGCAGCATAGGCTTGGCTCACATCGGTATCATCCAGTAAGGTAAAATTCATCCGCAACGACTCAGTGGATACAGTTATATCCATTGTAGCGGTAAAGAAGCAAAAATAGCCACTATTGTATCCATTAATAGAAAAGGTATTGAAAATTTACTCGATAAAGCCTTTCAAAACGGCTATTTTTTAGCTCTAACAGCAAAGTGAAAACACCACTGTTTTTCGTACTCATAACCAAGAAGCTCCACTAAAATTGAGTAAAAGCCATAGGCAAGTGGTGGGCAAACAGGCATTATTGAACAGTTTCTTTTCGATAAGCTAGTGACGCATTATTAGTGACGGTATAGCTTTTATTCTGGCAGCCTTACAGACTCCCCCAAGTCAGCTGGTTTAGCTGGTTTAGCTGAACCCAATTTTTCACACTCTAGGTCTACTGGAAAACAAAAAAGTGATCGTCTTCAATGTTATTGAGCGATCGGTTTCATGTTATTACGCAGCATAAAAGCATTGCTAGGACACCAAGCCATTATAGATACGCTTGGCTCTGATATTACAAGTAACCTGCAAGTGATCCTGTTAGGTGAATTACCCCGCGACTTCGCTTCGCTCTGATCACGGGGCTTCTGCAATCTAGCTTTTAACGGCTAAGCTGCTTCTTTATTCTCAGTTCCCACACCAAACTTTGATGGCTCAAAGACTTTCGTTTTAGTATGATGATTTCTTCTGAGATTTGGGGGTTACCCTGGCGACTATCCCAGCCGCCATTAAATCATTTTCGCCTGTGCTTTCGATAGATTTAGCTGCCGCCAAATCTCTACACTGGACTAAACCGCAGCTTTCGCAGGCAAATTCTCGCACGTTAAGGCCAAATTTATGCGTATGTTTGCATTCATAACAAATGCCTGATGATTTCACATAACGACCTATTTCATGGTAAATGCCGCCATTCAATTCAACTTTGTATTGAGTAAGTCAGCGAAGTGATCATACCCATCACATTATCGTTCACCATATGTCCGTTAAATTGCTGCATACCTTTCACGTTCAAATCCTCAAACACTATGATATCGTAAGGACAATCAAAGCGTTGTTGTTCGTGATCGTTCATAGTAATACTCCTAGATAGCTGCCAAGGTAGGCAGGGTCTAGTAAGTAGTTATGATGGGGCTAAAGATGTGTTTTTATCTTTTCTGCCGCAGAGCGGCTTCGTTCAACAACCTAAAGTATGTAATAGCTCGCACAGACAAAAGAGAGCTAAAGGATCTACTTACCAATAGTTATTTAACGTTAACTAATCATAATCGTTATTACCATTAAGTTGGTAGGCAATGGGTAAATAGGTCCTTTAATAGAGTTTAGACTTTATTCTATCCAAAACTATGGCGTTAACAGACAATCTTCATAAAATATCATCTTTGCTTTACATGAGATGTCTGACTACAAATTATCGATATTATTTTTAAAAATGTAAAAAGGTAAAAAGGGGATTAGAGCTTCCTATTACCCAACCACTTCCAACCGACAGAGGTCTTACGGATTTTACTACCCTCTTTGAATGGTACTGTTATTGTACCCAAATTCACCATACCTTCAATAAAGTACTCATCTACAGCATTGGGGTCTTTTTCAAACTTAACTAAAGATACCTCATAATCTTTAACTTTAGCCATCTGGCTATATAAAACAGCTAAAAATGCAGATTTATCGTAGCTATTTTCAACAAAATCGACTGCGTAAAAGGTGGCAATGTTAGTCTTATTTTGACTCAGTAGAATTCGCTTAAATTTATCGAAAAAAACAGTTACCTCTTCAGGAGGAATGACTAACGGTAGTTTGTATGATGATATTTTTTCGGTACCGGAAATTCTGTCTCCAGCAAGAAACTTAATCACGTCATTATGAAATTTTTCAGGAATATCGGTATGAATAAAATGGCCAACATTAGGATAGATAATAACTGTAGGTTCATTCCCCTTGTCGACTAACCTATCATACACAGGTTTAATCACATCCCAGCGTAAACTCTGCTGGCCACTAAAAACTGTCGTAGGAATAAATGGCTCCTTCTCACCATAAGTGATGAGCATTGGCGCGGTGATTTGATCAATCTTCTTCACTAGGCTCTGAGGATCTTCTACGCGAACTTCGACTCCCATTGAATAGATATCTCGGATATAAGTTTCTGTATAGGCATTATACTCCCGACTTGAGTTATCGATCATATACTGACGAGCATGAGTTACATAGTCCGTCATTTGAGTTTTATTGATAAAGTAGCCAGCAGGAGAGTCCATGATCACCCCAGTCTTAGGGTTCTTGGCCTTAAAATAGTTAAACAGCAAGATATCTTCTGCCGTTTTCGCCTTCTCTTTCTCTAATGTACTCCCCCAGATTCCTTCCCAGCTCTCATAAGATGTCTTCTGCTCATCCCCAAAAAAAGGTAAACCTGCGACGCTCGTTGGGAACTCTTCCAAACCACCCGGCGACTCAAGCACTATTTTATTAACTTGCTCCGGATATTCTAACGCATAACCTATAACCCATTGTCCACCCATGGAATGGCCAAGGAAACTAGCTTTATCCAAGCTCAATTTATTCACCAACAGATCATGAATGGCACTTCGAGTATCATCAAGTGAACGTGTCACAGGGTTATCTAAGTTTCCTGGAATCGACTTACCATAATTGGGTAAGTCGGGCACTATGACTCGATACCCCTGGCCCAATAATGCCTTCATTAGGTCCCCAAAGTAACCTCCAAAGACACCTTTACCATGGATAAGTACTATAGTTTTAGGCGTGCTCTTGTCGCCAGCGTACTCATCCATGTATGCCACCTGCCAGTCGACTCCCTTTTTATCTTTTACTTGAGCATATTTTACAGGGAAGGGGTATCCTACACAGTCTCGCCAATAGCTTCCTTGGCATTGTTCTGTCACGGTTAATGCTTGCATATTATTCACTGGATACTGGGTCGTAGCACATCCAGCTACTACACTAAACAGCGACAATAAGAGTAAGTGAAGTTTAATAGCTTTATTCATTTTATGTGTCCTAGTTATTTTTAATAAAAGTTAGAACTTGGTGACTAATATCTTCGATTTGATCGATAAATAATGAATGGCCACTGTCTGGATAAGTTTTCAGTAGCACAAACTCACAGTTCTTTTCAAACGCCCTATAGTTATACAGAGCTGTGTCTACGGGGATGACAAGATCATCCTCACCGTGCAAAATTAAGCTTGGTTTTTTAAAGTTATGTATCAATCTATTACCCGGAATGACGCCATTAAAATCATCAGTCAAATTGAAATTTGATAGAGCAAAATAGATATCGACAAGATTAACTTGAGTCAGTACATCATCAATCAGTAATTCATAAAGTTCCGGCTGAGGTTTCTTATGGTTATAAACTACCATGTCCCATAAACCGCGAACAAAAGCTTTATCCTTATTTTTAAAAGCTGTAAATATCGGCTTAAACATGGGTTCATCGAGTATTGCTTGTTTGCTATTTAGATATTCTCCCTGTCCACCATTGGATTTAACTGGGTAGCCATTGACTCCAACGCTACTTATCAATACTAGCTTACTCACCTTATCGCTGTGATCGATACAGTGCTGAATAGCAACACCACCACCAGTAGACCAGCCTGCAATAGCATATTGCTGGACATTAAGCTGAATAAGTAGCTCTGCTATATCTTCCGAAAGTTCTCTTAAACTGGAAATAGGCTGTTTATAACTCGACAACCCAAACCCACGCATATCAGGGGCTATAACCCTTACCTCTTTAGATATTGACTTGATATACGTTTCTAAGTGAAAAGATGATGTCATGTTTCCATGTAGTAAAACTAGCACAGGCCCGTGACCAGAAACGCGATAATAAATTTCTTCACCACTAGCTAAAATCACATTTTCAGTTTTTATCTGTTGGTGCATGGCTTTACTCCTAATATACCTAACTGAAATCCTATCCAATAATAACTTTATTAATGGCAACTGTTTACCCCATTAACATCCCGTTAATGAAAAAAACAATCCCGAAAATATTACGCAAAAGAAGTCTGTTAGTGGTTAATATAACAATAAATTTATTGGTAGCGAGGATGTTGAAAATGAGAAACGCTTCTAACACATATTTATGGATATTATCGGCACTATTAATATCGACTTCAGTTAATTCAGTAGAGTGCAATAATCATAATGGGTTTATTTGTTCTGATTCTAATTATCAATTTTCAGATGACTTTATAAACCAAAACAAATATCCTCATGGGGGATTTGGTGGAGGAAATTGTCAAGCTAACAAAACTCCAGTGATCTTCCTTCATGGAAATGGAGATAATGCCATCGGTTGGGCAATACCACCAAGTATTATTCTAAATGACTACCCGCAGGCTCCCCTTTCTGTTTATGAGTCCTTCAAACAGTCTGGCTACAATGACTGTGAGTTATTTGGGTTAACTTATCTATCTATTGAGCAACGACAGTCCCCGCAGCTTAATTATCATGATGCAAGCTCACAGGATATGATCAATCAATTTATCAATGATGTACTCGCCTATACTAAGCAGAAAAAAGTCAACATAGTTGCACACTCTTTGGGTGTATCAATGGCACTTTCCAGCTTATACAAGCATCAGACTTGGGACAAAGTCGAACGCTTTATCAATATTGCCGGTGCAGTTCGTGGACTGCAATCCTGCCTATACACCGGGTACGCCAATGCATTAGCACCTACCTGCGGTAGTCAAAATATCTATGATGCAAACATCTTTGGGCTATATCCAGATAATGGAAGTTTCTCTCCAATGTGGGGGAAGAACGCCTGGACTGGTAGTTACTACACGCGCAGTATGCGAAATCTGCCGGCTAACCACCCAGAAAATAGTTTCTACAGCTTAACTGCTGGTTTACATGATCAAATTCACTGTACAACGACATCAGGTCGAAGTACATGCGTAAAAGGGGCACTTTTTAATTCTAGCGAAAATGTCATTTCACAGCTAGGGCTCGGAGCTGGCACAACAGCAAGTGAACTCGACTTTAACTTTAGTGATTTAAGCCCCTACAACTTATCCGGTGGGGATCTCAATGGTATCGGACATTTCAACAGTAAAATCAATAGTGGTGCCATAGTGGTCAAAATGCTGACAAGTAACTGTAAGGGAAGTGCTTGCGCAGTCGACTACTTAAGTGGCCCAGTAACCAATGCATTTTAATTACGAAGACTATAAATATAGTAAAATAGAAGGAAAGAAAATGATGAACACAAAAATAATTAAAACCAAGCTAACAGGCTTAGCCTTAGCTTGCTCTCTGGGTTTGGTATCCATGGCTTCACATGCAACATCGTTCGAAATTGATAATGTCGGTAAAATTGATTTTAAAGCTGATGCATTTGTAAAAGGCTATAATGTCGATAATGGTGAAGGTAATTTCAACACCGGAGAAAATGTTAATGGAGCCCAATCTCAGACCAGATTTACACTAAACTTAGCAAACGAGGCCGGATGGTCGATTAACACTCGGATGCTAGGCTTTTATGATTGGGCCGGTGATCGTCGTCATAGTGGAGGATCTGGAAGTGATTATATAAGTGGTGATAATGTAGATTCATTGTCATTAGATTTAGCTTATCTTCAATATAAGGGTGACGATGGTTGGTTATTCCGTGTTGGTCGCCAAGAGGCTAGTTGGGCATATGGTTTTAATATTCAAGACGACCGCAGAGATCGTATTCTTGCGATGAAAACGATTATGACTGATGGAGGCTACGTCGGTTTAATTGCTTTATACGATCTCAGATTCTCTAAAGATTTCTCACAAAACAGTGCGACTCCTTTATCCACAGGTGACTTAGACATGTACACTATTGCCGCAATAGGCAACCAAAATGGTCTTGACTGGGGAATACTATGGGGCTATTTCGATGGTGAATCGGTTTCGGACTTTCCAAATGAAATACCTAATGCTTACTACATTGATAACTTCCATAATATATCACCCTACCTAGGAAAGACGATAGGTAACTTTTCATTCAAAGGGGCTGCAAACATCAACTTGTCAGATGCAAGCGATGAACAGGCTATATATTTTTGGGGCAATAATAGCTGGGCAGCATTTTTAGAAGCTGGCTACCAGATAACACCAGAATTTCAATTGCAGGCTCAAATCGCCAGTATAGCAGATGGTGGTCAAGTAGGCCGTGGTTGGGATAGTTATTCAATGTTAATCAACAACTCACCTAGAAATGAGATAAACCCTACCCGAACCGAGTTTTTTGGTGGATTAGGTAACTTCAACGGAAATACCGGTGAAGATGGAACCATTTATGGTCTACGGGCTAATTGGAACCTATCTGATGAATTAAAGTTTACTTTTGCTGTGGGACGAATGGAGCTAGATCTCTATAACGCAGACAAGAATGACACACTACCTGAATATTATAGAGAGTCAACAAACGGAACCTTCTACGACTTAAAAGCCCTTTATCAGTTTAGTCCTAATAACACTATAGAGCTGAGAGCTGGTCATGCCGATGAAGATATAGATGATACAGCAGTCATGACAACAATCAGAGTCAGCTTCGGCTAATATCAATTTGTCGTTCCAAAGCTGCTTTGGCCTAAGTTAAAGCAGCTTTTTTTAATCCATCAGATTGCAGTATGCATCTATTTCAGGTCAGTTGTATAAATTAAAAAACTCAAAGTGCGCCCGATGATACAGTTTTGTTTAAGATTAAAGGTGGATAATCGTATTTAGATAAAATAGTCATCCAACTTTCAAGTTGATAGTAATAAAATTTATAATTACCATGGTATCCAATTTAATTATTCAACTATGCATTCAGAAATATCCAATATATTTCATACGACCTAAAAGAAAGTCTTTAATTTAAATATGAAGGGTTAATACTAAATACTTTGATAAATAATATATTAAATATAGATTTAGTGTAACTAAATCTATCATCCATAAATATACTTTTTTACTCTATAGGATATGTTAAATATGTTAAATATGTTTAATTTCAGTTTGCGCAATAAGTTATTACTTCTAGCTTTACTACCTTTCCTAATTTCAACTTCACTTCTTATTTATGTTTCCTATTACTTTGAACAGGTCAAGCTCAAGGAGGAAATAGTCAATTTTAGGACTCAATTGATTGATGAAAGAAAGCAGCACATAAAAGATGCAACGGAAATAGCCGCTGGAATCGTATATTATCAATTATCCCTAAAATCTTTAGGTAACGTTAACCAAGCATTACGGGATATACGTTTTGGTAATACTGGGTATTTCTATATATATGATTATAAAGGAAATAATATCGTACATGGTCTGAAGCCTGAGTATGAAGGGCAAAATAAAATAAACTTGACAGATTCGCGGGGTACCAAAATTTTGGTTGGATTAATCGATGCTGCTCAAAATGGTGACGGTAACTATTCTTATTTTTATCAAAAGCCGGGCTCAGATCAGCAAATAGAAAAAATTGGTTTTACCATGATGCTTTCCAATACTGATTGGATTCTAGGTACCGGTGTCTATATTGATGATTTAGACCGAATTGTAGACAACTATAAAGTTACCGCAACTAAGCAGATGAGAGATAAATCTATTGGGATCTTGATAATTACATTAATCCTAACCACTCTAACTACATTAACAATCATATTTTCAGCACAGCGCATTGTTATTCCGATAAAAGAAATGGCGGATAACTTAAATGATATCGCTAAAGGCGCAGGAGACCTGACTCGGCGTTTAAGTATCAAAGGTGAAGATGAATTAGCTCAATTAGGATGTTCATTTAATACATTTGTCGAAAAGTTACAGTATGTTATTGGTGATGTCGCCTCAGCTACCGGTAAAATGAAATTGGCAGCTAAAAATATAAATGATCAGACTAAGAGCATGTCGGAGAAATTGATAAACCATAATAATGAGACAGATCAAGTAGTCACAGCAATCAGTCAGATGTCGGCGACGGCAAGTGAAGTCGCTCAGAGCACTTCCTTAGTAGCAGATGCTACTCTTGCGGCTACCGGTGATGTGACTAAGGCGCAAGAATGTGTCGATAGCTCTTTAGCTGAAGTATCGTCCTTGATGAGCCAAATTGATAACGTCGCTATCAATGTAAAATCTTTAAGTGAACAATCTCAGCAGATCAACTCGGTATTGTCTGTTATTGGTGGTATTGCAGAACAAACAAATTTGTTAGCATTAAATGCGGCGATCGAGGCGGCTCGAGCCGGAGAGCAAGGCCGTGGTTTTGCTGTTGTCGCCGATGAGGTCCGTAGCTTAGCTAGTAGAACCCAGGCCAGTACCCTAGAGATCAATGAAATGCTGTCGCGGTTGCATAATTTAGTCTCTCAAACCGTTAAAACAATGGACGATAGTCAGCAAAGCTGTATCCGCTCGGTGGATTCTTCGCGTGCGATATCTGACAGTCTAGGTTCGGTGACGGTGGCAGTATCTGCAATCAACGATATGAGTAGCCAAATAGCCACCGCCGCGACTGAACAAAGTTCGGTTACCGAAGAGATAAACCGTAACGTCTTTACAATAAAAGAAATTGTAGAAGATTTACTTCACTCTAGTAAAGAAGCTAATGAGATAAGTCAAACGGTATACATAGAGGGAAGTAACTTGAGCACTCTGGTGGGGCAGTTTAAGATTTTATAACTGATTAATTAACGTGATGTGATGGTCTCCTCCCACTACGTCATCGATATGCCATGATTGAAGTGGTTACAAACAATCAAAATGGGAGAAGATCAAAATGAAGATTACAACAATAGGGTTAAACATAGCAAAACGATTCTTTCATGTAGTTTGTTGCAATGAACAAGGTCAATTAATTAATAAAAAAATGTTAACTCGAGCTCAAGTATTAGCCTTTTTCCAAACCGTCATGGAGAAGCATTAACCCCGTTCGGCATCAATCAGCGATTGGATTGTGCAGTAACGGCAGCAAGTAAATCATGCCCTTCACTGAGGGGGAGGAAAATATCACCGCATTCTTTACGGCATACAACCGCCATGCATTTGCTGCAATCAGGTGTTGATTTAACCGTCATTGCATTACATGCCTATGCACTTGGCTCAGTAAGAATGTATTGGCGTGTGAATTATTGCCAAATTTAACAATCTGTTAGGTATTTCTCTTTCCATTTGTCTACGATTGAACCGATAACAGAACTCGCTCAGGTATTCTTGTAGGTACTTTCCTGAAACACCATGGAATGTCCCAAGTAAAAATGCTTTTAAGTTACCAATGGCAATATGAACCCAAGGCAGCCATTCATCAACAAGCTCACTGGGGGTAACCCTCGCTTCATGTTGTTGAGTTTTATCTATAATGTTCAACGCAGGTAAACCGTCTGTATGCACTTTTTGCTGTCTCGTTAAGTGTTTGGCAACGAACTGTTCAACACTATCATGGCAAACGCTATTCACAGCCTGCATAGCAATAAATCCAGCTCTTTTTCCTTTGCTTTCAACGGCAACTAAAACAGGTGTTTTACCTCCAGCTCCACGTCCACGCTTGCCCTTGCTTTTGCCACCCACTAACGCATCATCAATTTCAATGACCCCTGACAGTCTATATAAGCTGTCTCTATGGCCCATAGCCGTTCTCAGCTTACTTAATATCAAACGTGCCGTTCGCCAATTAACTTCAATGTGCTTGCTCAGTCTTAATGCTGAAATACTGCCTTTATCTGAGCCTAAAAAGTAGATAGCCCAAAACCACTTAGTGATAGGAATACGGCTACCGTGGAATAATGTGTCTGCTGTGACCGATGTTTGTTTATGACATTGACTGCATTCATATAAATTGCGGGTTGTAAGCTCATAGGCATGCTCACAAGAGCATCTAGGGCAAACAAAACCATTAGGCCATCTCATTTTCTTAATGTGATTTAAGCAATCAATTTCAGCGCTGAATTGACGTTGCCATTCAAAAAAACTCGTTTCAGGCATTTTCATAGCAAATCTCACTTCTAGTCTTGATTTATACTATAAGAATAAGCCAAAACTGACTCAGATGCATAGGCATGTTAAAAAAAGAGCTTAATCGTAAAGACAAAGCATTAGCTGAAACAGCTGCATTATTGGTGCTCAAAAAAAAAGTCCACGAGATTTGGGGAAACGACGAGGACAATTAACCACCTGTTCAGAACGGCTGCGTATCTTGAGCCTTGTTAGAGAAGCTAGCGATGCAGGTGCTAGGCAAAAGATGGCCTGTGAAATAATTGGAATTAGCGCCAAAACACTACAACGATGGTTACAGACAAACAATGACAAAGATGGGCGAATAGAGGCAATACATGCACCTCAAAACAAGTTGACAGCAATCGAGCAACAACGAATATTAAAAGTGGTCAATGAGCCTGAATTTGCCCATTTACCACCAAGTCAAATTGTACCGATACTTGCTGATAAAGGGATATATATAGGATCTGAATCGAGTATTTACAGAATATTAAAGAATAAAAAGCAGCTTCAGCATCGTTTAAAAAGCAAGCCTGCAAGAACGGTAATTAAGCCAAAGGCATTAACTGCAACCGGCCCCAATCAGGTGTATACATGGGATATCACCTATTTACCGACAAGTGTTAAGGGGAGCTTTTTTTACTTATATTTAGTGCTTGATATTTTTAGCCGTAAAATTGTTGGCTGGCAAGTGCATTGCGATGAGCTTAGTGCTCTGGCGGCCGATTTGATGACCGATATTTGCTTGCGCGAGAAGGTAAAACCTCATCAAGTCACGCTACACTCTGATAATGGCAGCCCAATGAAAGGAGCAACTATGTTGGCAACGCTACAAGAATTAGGCGTAATGCCTTCATCTAGCCGCCCATCAGTAAGCAATGACAACCCCTATTCGGAGTCAATATTTAGGACATTAAAGTATCGACCAGAATACCCAGAAAAAGCATTTGAAGATCTTGATGCTGCACGCGAATGGGTGTTCGGGTTTACTAAATGGTATAACGATGAACATCGGCACAGTGGTATTAAATTTGTGACACCATCGAAGCGTCATCAAGGGCTTGATGACGCTATTTTATTAAATCGAGTGGCGGTTTATAAGAGAGCAAAAGCAGAAAAGCCGAGTCGTTGGTCGGGTGAAATTAAGAATTGGGATCTGATTAAAGAGGTTAATCTTAACCCAGAGAAATCTAAGGTTGAAATAAAAGAGGGCAAGGTGGCATAAAATCAAATACCAGGCGACAACGCCCTTGAAAAACACCGAAGCAGAAGCATGTAACACCTCATGTGCTTCGACACACCGCAGCAATGGAGCTGCTTAGCGCCGGTGTTGATACCACGGTAATAGCGATGTGGCTTGGACATGAATCTACACAAACGACACAAAGATACTTACATGCTCATATGGCACTGAAGGAAGCGGCATTAGCGAAAGTAGCGCCATTTAATAAGCACAGTGATCTTCACTATAAACCGAGCGATAAGTTGTTAGGTTTTCTCACCAGCCTGTAGTTCTAGGATTAAACTATGCCGAATAGAAACTGGATCCTTACAGTCAAATGACAGTAATACCAGCACACTTATGAAATTGGGCAGCATGTGTTCGGCATAGTTTTTCTTTCGGTATAAACCCCAAAGGCAAATGGCCTAATTCCATTTGATTACATCTGTGCTTGTCTTGATGAACTGTGCCAACCAGAACCCGATATCGACAGCTTGTTACCTTGGAATTTTAAAAAGTAGGTGTGGTTCGCGAGACGCTTACCTTTTAAATAATAACTTCTATTTAAATTAGTATTCAAAACAAAGCCGTTCAAATAATATGAACGGCAAAGGGACCACTCACTTACAGATTAAAGATGAAAATATTTATTTCAAACTCGCTTAATGATAACTGCGGTTCCCATCCCCCCACCGATACACAAGGAAGCGAGTCCATAACCGCACTTTTGTTTTTCCATCTCGTAGAGCAGTGTGGTTAACACTCGACCGCCGGAAGCACCTAGTGGATGACCTAATGCAATAGCACCACCATTTAGGTTGGTTTTATTATCGAACCAATCAAGTGAGACACTATGTTCTTCGCAAAGGCAATGCATCACCCCTATAGCTTGAGCAGCAAAGGCCTCGTTTAACTCGAGTAACTCTATCTTATTTAAAGGCATCTCAGCACGTTCAAGCGCTTGTCTGATTGCAGGAACAGGCCCCAATCCCATAAAGGCGGGATCAAGGCCTCCTTGACCATAGCTCACGATCTCTGCTAATGGTTGCAATTGGTATTTATCGACAGCCTCTTGTGACGCAATAACAAATGCAACCCCACCATCATTGATCCCGGAAGAATTACCTGCAGTCACCGAACCATTTTGATCAAATGCGGGCCGCAGCTTGGCTAGACTTTCAATCGTGGCATCAGTACGGGGGTATTCGTCACGGTTAAAAGTCACCGACTTACGACGAATCATCACCTCTACAGACACTATTTCATCATCGAAACGTCCCCCCTCAACTGCAGCACAAGCCCTTTTCTGACTTCGAAGTGCAAAATTATCCTGAGCATCACGGCTTATCTTATACTTATTAGCAATATTTTCGGCAGTCATCCCCATGTGATACTGGTTAAAGACATCTGTCAGTCCATCATGGATCATGGAATCAAGAAGTGTTTGATCCCCCATCTTAGCGCCGAAACGATTATTGCTGCCTATAAGGTAAGGTGCAGCGGACATATTTTCCATGCCAGCAGCGATAACAATATTAGCATCACCAGCCTTAATCTTAGTAGCCGCCTCGATAACCGTTTTCATACCGCTTCCGCAGATCATATTGAGCGTATAGGCTGGAACACTATCCGGGATGCCGGCAAAAAGTGCTGCCTGACGTCCAGGGCCCATCCCCTGACCAGCGCTCAACACGTTACCAACGACGACTTCATCGATACTTTCTACAGGGATGCCAGCTTGAGCTATAGCAGCTTTAATAGCATGACCACCAAGTTTAAAAGCTGGAATTGATGCGAGGGTGCCACCAAAACTTCCAATGGCAGTTCGTTTGGCTCCAATAATATAGACTTTACTCATATTCCGTCCCCTAAATTACTAAACCGCCATCAATTTTTAATGTTTGTCCAGTGATGAAACTGGCGTTATCGCTGGCTAGAAATAGGACTCCATCAGCAATATCTTGAGGTTTTCCCATACGTCCTAGAGGCGTTTTCCCCGTCATGTAATCGAGTACTTTTTCTGGTAATTCTATAGTCATAGGTGTTTCAATAAAGCCAGGAGCGACGCAATTTGCACGAACCTGAGCGCCTTTTCGTGCAAACTCTTTTGCCCACCCCTTAGTCATAGTGATCACACCGCCTTTAGTCGCAGCATAGTTACTCTGACCAACATTGCCGTCAGTACCGACTACAGATGACATGGTAATAATTGAACCTATACCATTTTCAATCATCACAGGAGAGACAGCCTGGGTCATATTAAAGACCCCTTTAAGGTTTACATTTACAACCATATCCCAATCCTCCTCACTCATTCTGTTGAGTAGGTTATCGCGGGTAATGCCGGCATTGTTAACCAGTACATCAATGTTGCCATGTAGCTTTTTCAGTTCTGCTACTAGGGCCTTGATAGCATCTCTGTCGCAGACATTAAGCTTCCTAGCACTAACATTGGCATACTCCGCTTCCAAATTAGTCATTGCTTCAATATTCATATCACAAGCATAAACTTTTAATGCCCCGTGCTTCGCGAATGTTTCAACGATGCAACGACCAATCCCTTGCGCTCCGCCGGTTACAATACACACTTTGTTATTCATCATAGTTCTACCACCTATTTAGTTATGTTGGAAAGCTAAGGTGCACCAAAGAATCATGGCGATACTCGCTTTAATTTGTAACTAAACTATTTTAAGCTTGGTTTTACTCAATGATTAGTGCCAATGAGTCAAAACACTATTGCATTTAAGGGATAACCCTCTAGTGTAGATAATTAACTCGGGATAGAATAATGCTGGCTAAGAAAATTTAACTTTTGCTACAAACATTTGTTTTCATCTGTTCTTAGTAATATAAAGTAATCTTAAGCATCAATAATATTTAGCAGTCATACTCACCCGTTTGGCTACTCCCTTCTTCTGTCCATAATGGAACTTCTATGCTCGATAAAATCGTTTATTTTTTACATGTAGTTCGAACTGGTTCTTTTAGCGATGCTGCCAAGCAATATGGTATTTCAGCCTCAGCTGGTAGCCGCTGGATTATTGAATTAGAGGATAATATGGGCGTTAGTTTACTCAAGCGCTCAACCCGGAAAGTAGTACCAACCCAGGCAGGTGAGAGATTATTCGATCGTTTTTGTCATGTGAATACTGAAATTGATGATATTTTGGTAGAGATAAAAAATTTGGGACATGACAACAGTGGCATTATTCGTATTGCAAGCACTCCGCTTTTTGCCAAAAATTTCCTCAGCCGAATTGTAGGAGAGTACCTTAGAGATTATCCCTACGTGTCCTTTCGTATATTCGAAACGGCCTACGAAGTTGATCATATTGATGAAGTTGACTTCTCTATTAGAGCCAATGCTACCTATCATGGCTATCGGGAAAAGGACAGCCTACTAGTTAAGCGCTCACTGCTTAAGTACCCGCTCAAAGTATGCTGTTCTCCCAGTTATATCGAACAATTCTCAAGCCCTGAGACTCCTGAAGATCTAAAGAGGCATAACTGTTTATATGCATCAACGTTAGTAGGAGGAAACAAGTGGGTATTTGAACGTGATGGTGAATTTACCGCAATCGATATTACTCAGACTGTAGAGATCGAGGACAGTGAGTTTTTAAAAAATGTTGCTTTAGCTGGTGCGGGTATCGCCTATTTACCGCTAAACTTGATCAGACAAGAACTCGAAGATGGACGCTTAGTTCCTATCTTAGATGACTATAGTAATAGCCAGTTTGAATTCAGCCTCTATTTCAGGCCAAGAAAACAGATGCCAACTAGATGTGTTAACTTTAAGGAATTCTTACTCAGACGAGTTAAAGAAATCAGCCAGGAAGAGTAATCTTCGATAATAGTTAACACTTGGATTTTACTAGCCTCATGTTCATGACAGGTATGTTTGAACATGAATTACTTTGGCTAAATAGTCTTACCCTTACTATCAATCAGCTTTGTCTTGATTGCTAATGCTATATAAGATTAATACCTTAATACCTTACTACCTAGGTTCAGATAATATATTTCCGCTTCAATTATCCCATTTTTGCAATTATATTTCCAATTTTCGTCTATATCTTCATCAATAACAAGCTTATAAACTTTAGTCATTACCTCAAACCCTCTCTATTTATGGACTGTTGGTTTCTTGAATTAATCGGTTCTGAAGGAAGTTATTATGAAAGTTAATGTACTCACAGCCAAACAAGCAGCAGCTCTTATCAAGGATGGAGATAAGGTTATTTTAGGCGGTTTCATCGGTGCTGTTGTTCCTGAAGCAATAGAGCAAGCTGTCGGTGAGCAGTTTCTTTCAACTGGTCATCCTAAAAATCTAGAACTCTACTTTACTGCTGGTCAAGGTGACGGGCAAGGTAAGGCGACAAACCACCTATCTCATACTGGGATGGTTAGTATGGCTCTCGGAGGACATTGGGGACTTATTCCACGACTCCAGAAACTAGCCAATGAAAACCTAATACAAGGTTATAACTTTCCACAAGGCGTAATTGCTCAACTATTAAGAGATTCTGCGGCGGGAAAACCTGGCACTCTTTCACATGTAGGTCTTGGTACGTTTGTTGACCCTAGGCTAAGCGGTGGAAAAATAAATGCTATCACAATCAAAGACCGGGTTTCTCTGATGACCATAGATGATAACGAGTACCTATTCTATAAACGTCTAGATGCTAATGTGGCACTTCTTAGAGGCACTACAGCCGATGAGAATGGCAATATAACCATGGAAGATGAATGTCTATTTTTAGAAAACCTTGCCGCCGCACAGCTTGTCACCAATATGGGTGGAACAGTAATAGTTCAGGTAAAAAAAGTCGTTAAAGTAGGCGAGTTGGACCCCCAGCAAGTCCGCATTCCAGGGATTTTTGTTAATGCTGTCGTGATTGCAGAAGGTGAAGCGCATATGCAAACTTTTGCAGAGCAGATGAATCCCGCTTACTGCGGACGAGGGGAAAGAACGCTAGGTCAACAACAACCACGCCAATTAGATGCAAAAAAGATCATTGCCCGCCGCGCCGCGATGGAACTAAAACTAGGAGCTATTCTAAATTACGGCATCGGGGCTCCCGAAGTGATAGCCAGTGTCACAGATGAAGAGGGAGTCACGGATCAGATTATTGCAACTGTTGAGCCTGGTGCTATTGGCGGAACTCCCGCTGGAGGTCTCAGTTTCGGAGCCTCAGCGTTCCCCGAGGCAGTGATAACTCAAGACCAAATGTTTGACTTTTATGATGGTGGCGGAATTGATCAGGCTTTTTTAGGGCTAGCCGAATGTGACAAAAATGGAGATCTAAACGTCTCAAAATTTGGTTCTAAAATTGCTGGTTGCGGCGGTTTTATTAATATAACCCAGAATGCCAAGCAAGTCTTTTTTTGTGGCACATTCACTGCAGGAAAGCTACAAATTGAAACTGGTGACGGAGAGCTACGAATCGTCAATGAAGGTCATATTAAAAAACTGATTAATCAAGTCAGTCAGATAACATTCTCAGCTGATATCGCCAGAAAGAACAATAAACTGGTTCTGTATATCACCGAGCGCGCTGTATTTAAATTGGCCGTGGAGGGGCTTGAGTTGATAGAGATAGCACCAGGAGTCAATCTCAAACATGACATATTGGATCAGATGGAGTTCAGTCCAAAAATATCAGCAAATCTAAAAATGATGGATAAGCGGATCTTTATTGACCAACCCATGGGGCTTGTTCTTAGCTCTAAAGATGACGACTTAAGTATATTCAATGCAGCTTAATACTAGGGACAATAGCCCACCTTTACTAACAGTATTTATAAGGACTAGATACTTCAATTTCAGTCATTGATTAGTAAGGAATATCAACATAATGACTTACTCTTTTAAATGGATAAATACAATGAGTTATACAATCAATCAGCTTGTTATCGGCCAATATGCATCATTTGAAAAGACAATAAGCGAATCCGACATACAGCTATTTTGCGGAATCAGTGGGGATATAAATCCTGTTCATGTGAGTGAGTTAGCTGGCCAGAGAAGTGTCTTTGGCCAGAGAGTTGCCCATGGGATTTTAGTTTCTGGCCTTACTTCGGCAGTACTGGGGATGCAGTTACCCGGTCCAGGAACCATCTACCTCGGTCAGGAGATGCGTTTTATCGCACCAGTCTATATTGGGGATACCATACGTGCAGAAGTCGAAGTCGCCGAGATAATCACAAATAAGAACATTGTCAAACTCAAGACCCGCAGCATCAACCAGCACAACAAAGTAGTTATCGAAGGCATAGCCACTGTAATGCCCCCAAGGCAGATTAATGTTATATCTAGGAGTAAATCATGATTATTAAACCCATAGTTAAAGGGGTCGTTGCACGTAATGCGCATCCAACAGGTTGTAAACAGGCTATTATTAACCAAATCAATTATGTGAAAACTGAAGAACCTATCGTTAATGGAGCAAAGAAGGTACTCATCTTAGGTGCATCATCTGGTTTTGGCTTAGCGTCTCGAATCTCACTGGCCTTTGGCGGCGCATCTGCGGATACCATAGGCGTATCATTCGAACGTGGTCCAAACGATAAAGGTATTGGAACGGCTGGCTGGTATAACAATATTTTCTTCCGGGAAGAAGCAGAGAAACAGGGATTAATTGCGAAGAATTTTGTTGGCGACGCTTTCTCATCAAAGACTCGAGGGCAGGTTATAAATTATATAAAGTCTGAGTTTGGTGGCAAGCTCGACCTTGTTATCTACAGCTTAGCCACAGGTGTTAGACCTAATCCGGTAACTGGAGAGTTGTGGCGCTCATCTATCAAGACTATCGGCGAGCCCTTTACGGGACAAACAATCAATATCGAAACCGATACTATGGAACAGATGACTGTAGCTACGGCGACAGAGGAAGAAATCGATTCGACCGAGAAAGTAATGGGGGGGGATGACTGGACAAGCTGGATAGAGATCCTATCAGAGGCAGGTGTGCTGAATACGGGCTGTAAAACACTAGCCTACTCATATATTGGGGCTAAAAGCACCTATCCTATCTATCACCAAGGAACACTCGGCAGAGCCAAGATGCACCTCCATAAAACGGCTGACACACTCAACTGCAAACTGGCAAAGATTAGCGGAACAGCACATGTTGCAGTTTGTAAGGCTCTAGTAACCAAGGCCAGTGTCTATATCCCAGCATTTTCACCCTATATCCTTGCGCTTTATAAAGTAATGAAAAGAAAGGGGCTGCATGAGGGCTGTATTGAACAGATGCAAAGGCTATTTACTCAACGTGTTTTCGGCCCAGACACAGCTATTCCGGTCGATAACCAGCGATTAATCCGTATCGATGATTGGGAGTTAGATGATAGTGTTCAAAATGAAGTCGATGAACTGATAGCTAAAATTTCACCAGATAACTTCTCATTAATAGGCGACTACCAAGGTTATAAAACAGATTTCATGCAACTTAATGGTTTCGAACTACCGGGTGTCGACTATCAGGCTGGAATAGATTTAGACTCTCTGTGTCAACTTCAGCCTTAATATTTTTATCTTCTAACTATCCAGCTTAAAACACTTCAATATCTATAGATAACACCTACTCAATTGAGCAGGTGTTATCTAAAAATTCACAAGGTTTAATCATGTCCAAAAAACTCGTACTCGTCCTAAATTGTGGTAGCTCTTCACTAAAATTTGCAATAGTCGATGCTCTAACCGGCAGTGAGACGCTCTCTGGGCTTGCCGAATATTTTGGGCTACTTAACTCATGTATAAAATGGAAAGTAAACGGAGAAAAGCATGAGGCAGATCTCGGTCCATTTACCGCGCATCGAGAAGCCATTGAGTATATTGTTAACATTATCTTATCTGATTATCCAGAGTTTGTAGCGCAGATTCAGGCAATTGGACACAGAGTTGTTCACGGTGGAGAAAAATTTACTCAATCAGTTCTTATCGATGAAACAGTAATTCAAGATATTGAGAATTGTGCAGGCCTAGCACCATTACATAATCCTGCACACCTAACTGGAATTCGCTCGGCTCAAGCTTCATTTCCGTTACTTCCACAGGTCGCCGTATTTGACACAGCTTTTCATCAAACTATGCCAGAAAAGGCCTATATATATGCCATTCCCTACAAGCTGTACCGTAAAAATAACATACGTCGATATGGAATGCATGGTTCCAGTCATCTGTTTGTCAGTCGTGAAGCTGCAAAGCTTCTTGGAAAACCACTCCTAGACACTAATATTATTAGCGCTCACCTTGGAAATGGTGCGTCGATAACGGCGATTAAAGGTGGTAAGAGCGTTGATACCTCAATGGGACTGACACCGTTAGAAGGCTTAGTGATGGGTACTCGATGCGGCGATTTAGATGCTTCTATCATCTTCTATATGGTCAATCGACTCGGATACACCTTAGAGGACGTCAATCGAATACTAAATAATCAAAGTGGCTTACTTGGGATCTCTGAGTTGAGTCATGATTGCCGAACAATAGAACAAGCAGTCCAGAGTGGACATAAAGGAGCCATCTTAGCACTAGAAATATTCTGCTATCGACTCGCTAAATATATCGCTAAATATATCGCTAAATATATCGCTTCATATACCGTGCCATTAGATCGATTAGATGCCTTAGTGTTCACTGGCGGAATTGGCGAAAACTCCTCTCTAGTGAGAGAAAAAATCCTTAACTTACTAGGTGTATTTCGATTTGAACTCGATAACGACCGAAATCAAGCCACTCGCTTTGGTCGTCAAGGCAAAATAACTAAAGATAATGGTCAAGTTGCTTTAGTTATTCCAACAAATGAAGAGTGGGTTATCGCTCAAGATACAATATCACTGGTTAATTAGTACACATCTTTATCCTATCAAAAAAGTTAGCACAACTGTGACGAAATCAAAGAGGTTTTTATGTCTCGTAATATCATGCTCATCCCGATTGGAACAAGTGTAGGCCTAACTTCTGTTAGTTTAGGCTTAGTTCGCGCATTTGAACATCATGGGGTAAAAATTCGTTTCTTCAAACCTATTGCTCAACAAAGATACCACGATAATGGACCAGAACGATCCACTACCATTCTAAGTAAATCGCCAACCGTAAATCCACTTGAGCCCTTTTCTATAAAGTACGCTGAAAACATGATCCGTGCCAATAAAACAGATATTCTAATGGAGCATATCATTGCCCGCGTTACTGAACATATCGAGAAATCTGATACTCTAATCATTGAGGGACTTGTACAAACAAGAAGCCATCCATTTTCTAGTGATATAAATTACGCTATCGCAAAATCTCTCGATGCAGATATCATATTCATTGCGACACCAAGTAATGATACTACTCTAGCCTTAATGCATCGTCTTGAGATAGCCCATAACTCCTTGGGGGGTAATAAAAACAAACGCCTTATTGGCACAATTATTAATAAAGTTGGGGCTCCAGTTAATGAAGAAGGACGCATCCAACCTAATATGTCAGAGGCCTTAAACAATAGACGTCTGCAACGTCTAAATACAAAGAACATGTTTAAATCTCTTACTAACTATCCGCTTCAAGTTTTAGGAATTGTCCCCTTTAATGTAAACCTAATAGCACCAAGAGCATCAGATCTCGTCAAACATCTAAATGCTAAAATTATTAATGCTGGAGATATGAATAGCCGTCGTCTTCGCAATGTCATTTTTTGTGCAAGAAGTATTCCTAATATGGTCACACATCTTCAAACCGACTCACTGCTAGTAATCTCAGGGGACCGATCCGACGCTATTGTCGCGGCCTGTTTAGCAACAATGAATGGAGTTAATATTGGTGCTCTACTACTTACAGGCAATTATGAACCTGAACCCGAAGTAATGGCTCTATGTGAGCAAGCATTCGAAACAGGTCTTCCAGTTTTTATGACTACTGCAAATACTTGGCAGACTTCTCTTAATATTCAAAGCTTTAACTATGAAGTACCTGTCGATGATTCGGTTCGTATCGAGGAGTGTCAGGAGTATATCGCTGATAATATAGATCAAAACTGGATTAAAAGCGTGACTGATAACTCACCACGTGAACATTATCTTTCACCTCCAGCATTTAGATATAAATTAACTGAGATGGCTAAAGCAGCGAGTAAAACAGTGGTATTACCCGAAGGAAATGACCCTAGGATCATCGAAGCTGCAAGTATCTGTGCCGAACGCGGAATAGCAAAATGCGTTCTACTCGGTAACATCGGAGAAATTGAACGTATCGCAAAACAACAAGGAATTACGCTGGGGAAAGGGATTACTATTATTGAGCCTGAGACTGTCCGCGAATATTATGTTGAACCTATGCTAGGACTACGGCGTCAAAAAGGTCTAACCGAAGTAGTAGCGCGTGAGCAACTCAAAGATAATATGGTTCTTGGCACCATGATGGTTGCGCAAAATCAAGTCGATGGCATTGTCTCCGGTGCAGCTAACACTACAGCGAATACCATACGACCGCCACTTCAATTAATCAAAACAGCTCCGGGAGCCAGTCTAGTATCATCTATTTTCTTTATGTTGATGCCGGATCAGGTACTGATCTACGGTGACTGTGCTATAAACCCCGCCCCCAATGCTGAACAACTTGCTGATATCGCCATTCAATCCGCTGAATCAGCAATTTTATTTGGTATTGAACCCAGAGTTGCGATGATCAGTTACTCGACAGGTAGTTCTGGAAGTGGCTCTGATGTCGATAAAGTGCGTGACGCGACACGCATTGCCAAGGAGAAGCGACCGGACCTAATTATAGATGGTCCGCTTCAATATGACGCAGCCGTGGTGCCGAATGTGGCACAATCTAAGGCGCCACATAGCCCTGTAGCAGGTCAGGCAACGGTGTTTATTTTTCCAGATCTTAATACCGGTAATACTACTTATAAAGCAGTGCAAAAAAGCGCAGAGCTGACTAGCATTGGATCTATGCTACAAGGAATGCGTAAACCAGTAAATGACCTGTCTCGGGGCGCTCTGGTCGATGATATAGTGTACACCATAGCACTAACGGCAATTCAGGCATCACAAAGTTGATATTGTACAAGCATTGTCATATTAGTATTTGGAATACCCAATTCATTAGGTATTCCAAATACCTTGATTACTAATTAAATAAAACTAGGGCATATTAGATATGATTAAAGACACTTCAAATAACGGAACTGTTTTCTGATTATTCTAGTTACGAAAACACAATAATCCAAACAGAGGAATAAAATAGTGCGCAAAGTAAGCGACAAACTACAGCCTTGGCTCGATAATTTTAATAAACAGATGGCTATATTAGTCGAAGAAGGATTTAAGCCAACAGCAACAAATGCACGTGAAGGGTTAGCTAATTTAACGAGAGGTTTAATAACTGATATCCCAGAAATAGCTTGGATTGGTGACGACCTGGTATTAAACGAACAATACAATGTTCCGGTACGAATTTACCATCCAATTCCCAATAAGGTCTTACCCGTTATTGTTTACCTTCATGGTGGTGGGCATATGGCAGGCAGTGTAACTGTTTATGATCCCATCTGTCGAAAGCTAGCCAAAGCAACAGGGCATATAGTTGTCTCGGTTGATTATCGTCTAGCCCCCGAATTCCGTTATCCTGAAGGACTTAATGATGCCTATACCGTGGTGAAAAACATCTGGTCTACATTAGATAGACGTAAAGTAAACTATCTGCGACAACTTTCTGTCGTCGGAGATTCTGGAGGTGGCGCTTTAGTAGCAAGTGTTTGTGCAAAGGCCCAATTCGATAGCCAAGTTACAATCGATGGGCAAATCATGATCTATCCTAGTCTGGATTACACTATGCAGAGTAAATCTATTGAACAAAATTCTGAGGGTTACTTACTACAAAAAAATAAAATTTGTTGGTATTTCGACAACTACTTTAATATAGGGGATGACCGTAAAAAAGCGTCACCACTATTTGGTGAATTTACAAATAATCTACCTGCAACGTTAGTATTTACCACCGAATTCTGTCCCTTACGCGACGAAGGGATCCTTTATATACAAAAAGTTCGCGAAACGGGTGTTGCTACTCAGTTGATTCATTTTCCCGACATGATCCACACTTTCATGAATATGGAAGATCTAGTCAAAAGTGAATGTGAGTTTGTTTATCGTTCAATTGCAGAATTTTTAGAATCGAACAATGAAGCCACAGCTTGAAAAACACCACTAGATTACCTTGTAAGACTATAAACTTGAGGTAGTACAGAACAAAGAGTATGGATATATACAGGCCGAAATACATAATCTTTTCCCGCTATTGGTGCCGTCAATGAGCTGCGTAGTAACTATAATTTTGCTATACTGCACCATGCGGAGTCTAATTGTAAGCGATCATTATAGGCCGTATTCCATCCCCTCCAAAATCCTCTCAAATAATGCCATTATTCACTCACAGATAAAACAAATGGCAAATGTCCACAGAACGCCTAAGCAATGGCAAGCAATAATCGAGCAGCATGCACCAAGCGGATTGCAAGTCGCTACCTTCTGTAAACAACAACAAATTACCCTCTCAAGCTTTTATGCTTGGCGTAAACGGTTAACAAACCAGCCATCACTTCCTTCAATCACTAGTAAACCTATCATTAGCGAAAGTGCTCAGGACGATTGGCACAGTATCAGCCCAGAGCCGAACGTCGCAGCGTCACCTTGGGATATTGAATTATCACTACCTAACGGCGTAGTTTTGCGCATGATGAATACTTGATGTTACTGCAAGAGCCCAACTTATCGGTATGGCTTTACGCTCATCCCGTTGATATGCGCAAGCAATTTGATGGGTTAGCCGCATTGTAAGCGATCATTATAGGCCGTATTCCATCCCCTCCAAAATCCTCTAAAATAATGCCATTATTCACTCACAGAAAAAACAAATGGCAAATGTCCACAGAACGCCTAAGCAATGGCAAGCAATAATCGAGCAGCATGCACCAAGCGGATTGC